>CAMBQD010000122.1 GCA_945869905.1 uncultured Clostridia bacterium
AGCATATATTTGGGGCGTGTTGCCATTGCCAGCACAATTTCCGCCTGTCGTTGCATACCCTTGGAAAAGGACTGCAGGCTTTTGTTTGTATCAAGCCCCATTGCATCTGCCATTTTATTAAAGACCTTTTCCGAAAAGTCTTCGTAATACCCTTTGTAAAAATCCTTCATCTTGTTAAGGGTTGCGCCTCTTGGGAAATAAAGCTCGTCAGGAATGAAAAATATGCTTTCACGGATTTTGCCGTTGTCGTACACATTTTCACCGTCAATAAGCACTGCACCCCCGTCGGCGGAATATATACCTGCACAGGTTTTAAGCAGGGTTGTTTTTCCCGCTCCGTTGTAGCCCACAAGTCCGTATATAGATGATTTATCAACATTAAAGGTTATATTTTCTATAGCGGTAAAATCACCGAATTTTTTAGTAACGTTTTTTATTTCAATCATTTGAATCACCACTCTTGTAAATATCGTTGGTTAAAGACGCAATCTGCTCCTTCGTTACGCCCTTTGATTTGCCGGAAAGAAGAGCAATTTTAATATTCTCCAAAGCATCATTGACAATTTTTTTGTTGCCAATGGGGTTTTCGCATACAAAAACACCTTTTCCCTGAACAGTGTAAATCACATTATCCTCCTCAAGCTCCGAAAAGGCGTGCTTGATTGTGTTTACATTGATGTTCAGCTCCTTTGATAAGCTTCTTATGGATGGAAGCCTGTCGTTAGGCTTGTAAACACCTGAATTGATGAGCATTATTATCTGTTCCTTAATCTGCTCATAAATAGGGGTTCGGCTATGGCTGTCAATTAAAATCACGTTATCATCTCCCTTCAAAGTATTTTTTATAACTGTGCTATCACACATATCACAGTTATAATTTATCATATTGCAACGGACAATGTCAATATGGTTTTTAATAAAGCATAAAAGCGGACGACCTTGCTTGGTCATCCGCTTTAAAATCAGTTTTTCTTTGTGGTGGTTTTGCCTGAATCCTTGGCAGTGGTTGTGGTTTTAGGCTTTTTATATTTGCTGTAGGTTGTGTAGTTAACCTCTCCGTTAACAGACCTTTTTAAAACATAGGAGCCGCCGTCCTTTGATACCTTAATGTCAACCCTTCCGATATTGATATCCTCTGCGGCGTAAACACTGCAGGTAAGTGTTCCCTCAGATGCAGAAACGCTTAATCTGATATCACTGCCGGAATTATTTTTAAACCTGAAATCCTGAGTGTTCCACTGCACCGTGGCATCTGCACCCAAGGGTACATAGCTTATTTCAAGGGAATGGCAGGCACGTACGGTTATTTCAAGATTTGCACGCAGAGCCGCCTGAAATATTGTGGAGCTAACCTGACAGATTCCTCCGCCCAAGCCGTCTACAAATTCATCACCCTGAACAACCTTTGCCTCCTCATACCCTGCCAGCACGGTTCTTTTTCCCACTGTCTGATTAAAGGAAAAGGTACTGCCGTCGGGTATCATCAGGTTATCCAGCTTGCTTACGGCATTTTTTATGTTAACCGTTCTTGTGGAATTTGATGTGTCATAATAGGTGGAGTAGGTTGATATTTTGTACGGATAACTGCCGTCATAGTCCTTGTTAAGCTGTGGATAAACGGTGTCCGTTGCCGCCTCCTTAAAGGTGGTGTTTAAATCCTCGGTGGTTCTTGTTGTGGTAGTGGTTGTAGTTGTGGTCTTAGTTGTTGAATCTTGAGTGGCGTTTACCTGTGCCGTTTCCTGACAGGCAGTCAGCGTCGTACAAATCAAAACGGCAATTAAGACCGTTGACAAAAGCTTTTTCAATTATTTTTTCTCCTTATAGGGCTTTTTGATATCAACCCAGCCTTCCTTTATCACTTGTCTTGCACGTGCAACGGAAAGGGCCTTTTCCGGAATATCGTCGGTAATTGTTGAGCCTGCGGCGATATATGCCTCCTCGCCAACCTCAACAGGCGCAATAAGATTTGTGTTGCAACCGATAAATGCGCCGTTGCCGATTTTACAACGGTATTTGTTTTTGCCGTCATAGTTGCAGGTTACAGTACCGCAGCCGAAATTTACATCGCTTCCTACGTCACTGTCACCTATATACGTTAGGTGGGCACTCTTGGAGCCCTCGCCGATTGTGGAGTTTTTAACCTCTACAAAATTGCCTATATGCACGCCTTTTTTAAGGGTGGAATTATTCCTTACCTTAACAAAGGGACCGCAGTCTGCTCCGTCCTCAACAGTGCTGTCAAGGATTTTGCAGTTGTCAAGGATAACATCATCACCGATGGTTGAATTGTCAATGTAGGTGTTAGGGCCAATTGTGCATCCGCCGCCTATAACCGTGTTGCCCAATATGATAGTATTGGGAAGAATTACCGTTGAGTTGCCGATTTTAACATCCTTGCCTATGATTACACCGTCTGTGCAGGGAATGTCAACGCCCTCCAGCATCAGCCTTGTATTAATGTTTCTTCTCATAATATTGTTAAGGTCGTTAAGCTGCTTTCTGTCATTGGCACCAAGGATAACCTCGCTGTTTTCAACAACGTATGCCCCTGCATTTTTTCCTTTGTTTATAAGTATTTCAAGAGTGTCTGTAAGATAGTATTCGTTTTGTGCATTATTGTTGGTGATTTTACCTAAAGCGTAAAGCAGATCACCGCCGTTAAACCAGTAACAGCCTGCGTTTGATTCATTGATTTTCTTTTCCTCATCATTGGCGTCCTTGTGCTCAATAATTCTTAAAAGAGTGCCGTTTTCGTCACGCTTAATGTGGCCGATACCCTCTGTGTCGTCAACAATGGCGCTAATCAGTGTGATAGAGTTGTTGTTATCCTTGTGATATGCGTATGCCTTGTTGATTGTTTCTGCATCCATAAGAGGACCGTCGCCGTTTAAAATTAAAATGTCGTCCTCCGTATGCTCCTTAATAAATTCGGTTGCCTGCATTACTGCGTGTCCGGTACCCAGCTGAGGCTCCTGCAAGGCAGTTTTGATACCGTCTTCAAGGTATGCCTCCACCTCCTGATGCTTGTATCCCGTGATAACGCATATGTCCTGAGCCCCTGCCTCCTTAACTGCGTCAACAACGTGACCTATCATCGGCTTAAATAAAACCTTACACATTACCTTTGGGCAATCAGCCTTCATTCTTGTACCTTTGCCGCCGGCAAGTATTATTGCACATTTCATAAATTATTCCTCCGAATATCAATGTTCTTATACAATTATGCACCAAAAACAATCTTTTTTCAAGCCAATTGGCAATAAAGGTAAAAAATTCATAAAAAACGTTTGTATTTTATGAAGTATTATGTTATAATTCTATCGCATTATACTGTGACTTTGCAGTTTATGGCTGTAAAGCGCAGGTATAGTATTCCAAATTAAGTAATTATTATTTAGGAGGTATTCTCAAATATGGCAAAAAAGTATTGCTACCTTTTTTCAGAGGGTAATGCTAACATGAGAGAGCTTCTCGGCGGTAAGGGTGCAAACCTTGCTGAGATGACAAACATCGGTCTTCCTGTACCACAGGGCTTCACTATCACAACTGAAGCTTGTACTCAGTATTACGAAGACGGCCGTCAGATTAATGACGAAATTATGGCAGAAATCAACGAGTACATCGGCAAGATGGAGGAAATCACCGGCAAAAAGTTCGGCGATATGGAAAATCCTCTCCTTGTTTCAGTACGTTCAGGCGCAAGAGCATCAATGCCCGGTATGATGGACACAATCCTCAACCTCGGCTTAAATGAAGATGTTGTTAACGCAATTGCTGAAAAATCAGGTAATCCAAGATGGGCTTGGGACTGCTACAGAAGATTCATTCAGATGTATTCCGACGTAGTTATGGAAGTTGGTAAGAAGTATTTTGAAGAGCTTATCGACAAGATGAAGGCAGAAAAGGGCGTTACTCAGGACGTTGAGCTTAGCGCAGATGACCTTAAGGAGCTTGCTTCTCAGTTCAAGGCTGAGTACAAGGAAAAGATTGGCGAGGATTTCCCAACTGATCCTAAGGAGCAGCTTATGGGTGCAGTTAAGGCTGTTTTCCGTTCATGGGACAACCCCCGTGCTAACGTATACCGCCGTGACAACGATATCCCTTATTCATGGGGTACTGCTGTTAACGTACAGTCAATGGCATTCGGTAATATGGGTGATGACTGCGGTACAGGTGTTGCCTTCACTCGTGACCCTGCTACAGGTAAGAAGGGACTCTTTGGTGAGTTCTTAACAAACGCACAGGGTGAGGACGTTGTTGCAGGCGTTCGTACT
>CAMBQD010000123.1 GCA_945869905.1 uncultured Clostridia bacterium
TTTACCTCAAGCATTCTGCCGAGGACAAAAGCTGGAGTGCAAGCGGAGCAATATATACAGAGCTGGTAAATAACAAAAACTTTAATAATTCCGTTACCGTAATTTACGGTCACAACGGCTACGGCGACACAATGTTTACCACTCTTCATAATTTTGAGGATGAAGAATTTTTCAATACGCACCCCTATTTTTACATTTATGCACCAAACAGAAAGCTCACCTATCAGGTTATTTCTGCATTCAAATATGATGACCGTCATATTATGAATTCCTTTAACTTTGCCGATAAAAAGGTGCTTGAGGAATTTCAGCAATATATACAAAATCCAACGTCTGCGCTGAAAAATGTGAGGACTGATTTGGACAAGCCCATAACAGGTGACAGCAAAATAGTGATTCTGTCAACCTGCATTACAAATCAAAAAAGCAGTAGATATTTAATTTGCGGAGTATTAACTAACGATGAAAAGACCAATTGACCCCAATTTAGAAAATTTTGACGATAGCCTGCCTATCAATATCGATGATGTGTCAGAGAGATATACCCCTGTTTCATCAGGCTCATCTGATGAAAACGGTTCCCCTGCTTCTCAAAATGAAAATTCAACCAAGGCAGATTCGGAAAAATCAAGTGAATTCAGAATGAAGGAAAAGCAATATTACCACAGCAGCCATCATCATTCCTCTCATTCATCTCATTCATCCCATTCTTCTCATTCTTCTCATTCTCACAGCTCAAGCAAAAAGAAGAAAAAAAAGAAGGATATACCCACCGCCGCAAAAATTGCCATTGCGATTTTAGCTATTGTTCTTATCCTTTTGGTTGCGGTGTTTGGCACAATCTTTTTCCTTGAGCATAAAGGAAAAAGCAGTCTTACAAATGTTACCACCCAAACAGATTATGAGGAAAAAATAACATATAACGGTCACGATTATGTTTATAATGACGACATTGTTTCCATCGCTTTTATAGGTGTTGACAAGCGTAATTTGGAAGAGGATAACAGCTCTGCCGGCTCAGCAGGTCAGGCAGACGCCAACATTGTACTGACAATTGACACCTCCACAGGAAAGGCAAAGGCAATTGCCGTTCCACGTGACACGATGGTTGAGGTTCCTTTATACTCGGAAAGCAATATCTTTTTGAGAAACGAGGAAATGCAGCTTTGTCTCAGCTATGCTTACGGCAACGGCACTGACACCTCTGCAACAAATGTTACCACCTCCATCAGCCGTATCCTTTACAATGTTCCTATTAACAAATATTTTGCCCTCGATTTAAACGGCATTGCCCCCATTAATGATGCAATCGGAGGAGTAACGGTTAATTCCTTATATGATTTTAAGGATTTGGGCATAAAAAAGGGCGACCCCATTCATCTTACCGGCAGCCTTACCGAAAAATATGTAAGGACAAGAGATATGGACACTGTAAATGCGTCACTGAACAGAACTGCAAGGCAGGTTCAATACATCAAGGCATTTGCCGCTCAGCTTGCTCCGGCAGTTATGAACGACTTTAGCATTGTAAGCAGTTTGTATAACACTGCATCAGAGTACAGCACAACCAATATATCCCTTTCCGACGCAACATATTTGGCTTCACTGCTGATATCAAAGGGCATAACGGATTTTGAAACGACTACCCTTGAAGGTGAAATGAAGGCAAGCACAAGAATTGATTACGGTGATGTGGTTTATGCAGAGTTTTATCCGGACGAGGATAAGCTGATGCAGACCGTGCTTGATACCTTTTACACCAAGATAGACTAAAATAAATTAATATAGGAGTTTAACTATGAACGCAGAAACAAAAAAAATGCTTTCCTCCTATGCCGTTAAAATCAGAATGGGCATAATCGAAAGCACCTATAATGCAAAAGCAGGTCATCCGGGCGGAAGCCTTTCCTCTGCCGACTTATTTGCTTATCTTTATTTCAATGAAATGAAGGTTGACCCGTCAAATCCAAAATGGGCAGAGCGTGACAGATTTGTTCTTTCAAAGGGCCACTGTGCTCCCGGCTTGTACAGTGCACTTGCACTTAAGGGCTTTTTCCCTGTCGAAGATTTAAAGACCCTCCGTCACATTGACTCATATCTTCAGGGACATCCCAATATGAACACTGTTCCCGGAATTGATATGTCCACAGGCTCACTGGGTCAGGGTATCAGTGCGGCAGTTGGTATGGCTAAGGGTGCCAAGTATATCGGCAATGACAAAATCAATGTTTACACCCTTTTAGGTGACGGCGAGATAGAAGAAGGTCAGGTTTGGGAGGCAATGATGTTTGCTAACCAGTATAACCTTGATAATCTTTGCGTTATCATTGACTGCAACGGACTTCAGATTGACGGTGCCTGTGAAGATGTTATGAGTGCAGAGCCTATCGACCAAAAGCTTAAGGCCTTCGGCTTTGATGTTGTAACAATTGACGGCAATGATTTTGACCAGCTTGAAGGTGCATTTGATGCTTTCCACAAGAGCAGTAAGCCCTTTGGCATAATAATGAAAACCGTTAAGGGTAAAGGCGTGTCATATATGGAAAATCAGGTTGGCTGGCACGGTAAAGCCCCAAATGAAGAAGAATACAATATTGCAATGGCAGAATTAAATGCCAAGCTTGCAGAGATTGAGGAGGCATAATTATGGCAGAGATTAAGAAAATTGCCACCCGTGACAGCTACGGTAATGCTCTTAAGGAGCTGGCCGCTGAGGGCGCAGACAATTTAGTTGTACTTGATGCTGACCTTTCAGCTGCAACAAAAACAGGTATATTTAAAAAGGAATACCCCCACCGCCATATCAACTGCGGTATTGCAGAAGCAAATATGATTTGCGTTGCCGCAGGTATGAGCACTATGGGACTTGTTCCTTTTGCCTCCAGCTTTGCCATGTTTGCCGCAGGCAGAGCCTTTGAGCAGGTTAGAAACACTATCGGCTATCCCCATCTTAATGTAAAAATCGGTGCAACCCACGCAGGTATTTCTGTTGGTGAGGACGGTGCGTCACACCAGTGCTGTGAGGACTTTGCTCTTATGAGGTCAATTCCCGGTATGGTTGTTATTTGCCCTGCTGATGATGTTGAAGCGAGACAGGCAGTTAAAGCTGCTTATGAATATGAGGGCCCTGTTTATCTAAGATTCGGCAGACTTGCCGTTCCTGTTTTCCACAACGACGATTACAAATTTGAAATCGGTAAGGGTGAGGTTGTGTCAGAGGGTACTGATGTTACAATCATTGCCAACGGCCTTATGGTTGCCGAGGCAATTGAGGCAGGCAAGGCTCTTGCAGATAAAGGCATCAGCACTGAGATAATCAATATTGCCACAATTAAGCCTCTTGATGAGGAGCTTATCCTTGCGTCCGCAAAGAAAACAGGCAGGGTTATCACTGTTGAGGAGCATAATATCATCGGTGGCTTGGGTGAGGCTGTTTGCGCACTGCTTAGCGAAAAATGCCCCACACCTGTTAAAAGAATCGGCGTCAACGACCAATTCGGTCACAGCGGTCCCGCACTTGACCTGCTCAAGCAGTTTGGCTTAAGTGCAGAAAATATCACAAAGGTTGCAGAAGAATTTGTAAAGTAAAGTTTTTATAAAAAAAATCGGAGCCTACTTGGGCTCCGATTTTTTCTTTCTAAAGGTAACAAATTTGCTGAAAAAGTAATTTACAATTACAACAATTACTGCAAGAACAATTTTTGAATAAATACCCTTGGTGAACAAAAGGCTCATTGATATATCCATTTTTTCAAGTATTCTGTAAAATATGTTGTCAAAGCCTGTTTTTGCAAGCAGGGGAACACACACAATTTCTATTACACCTGTTACGCCCCTGGCGGCAACAAAGGATACTATTTCCTTGCCGATAACGCTTGGTTTCCAGCTTTTTGACTCGAACACCCAAAGCTTATTGGTGACGTAAGCAAAGGCAACGGCACATACCCAGCTGAGCAGATTGCCCCAAAACACCTTCATTGAAAGCATATTAACAAACACCGCATAGGTGCCCCAGCCCACAAGGGTTGTCAGCAAACCGAAAATTATATAGGTGATTATCTCTTTATTCTTCTTAAAAAAGCTTTTCATTTATCCGTCCTCTATCTAAGCTTATTATACATTTCAAATATATCTTCTTCTGTAAGGGTGATTGGATTTCTTGTCATAAGCATGGACATACTCTTTTCCGTCAGCTCTTTAATTTGCTCATCGGTGGTGCAACCGATTTCCGAGAGAGCCGTGCGCATACCCATCCTTTT
>CAMBQD010000124.1 GCA_945869905.1 uncultured Clostridia bacterium
GTTTTTAAGGGGCATAAGAATAAAGGGCAAGCCGTATTTTTTTATAATTCTTACTTTTCCTCCGTGGCGCAGAGCATATCTGTGAAGCCTTTTATAAGTTTTTAAATTGCAGTATGCAATAAAGCCGTTTTCACACAGGCTTACATCTCTTATCTCAATTCCGTCGGCAAAGCACTGGGTTAAAAAGTCCTCTGCAAATCCGCTTGAAAAAGTAAATTTAACATACCCTAAAATCCACCTGAAAAGCCTAATCATCGGAAAACTCCATTGATATTATATTACCCTCAACTATTGCACCCTCTCTTGTAAAAGAGTTAATACGCAAGTCGTCTCCGAAAAAGGTTATAACCTGTTTGCCGAGATTAAGGGTAATTTTATCACTTGAATATTCAATAATGCTTTGCAGACCGTCCACTAAGCACTCCCTGCCCGTCATTTCAAGACGTGGCTTGCCAAAATAATAGTCATAGGACTGGGGCATAATTTTTTCTTTTATCTTAACCTTTTTCATTTTATCACCAATAATATTTATGCAATACTCAGTGATAAAAGAATAACAGGGCTGAATAATCAACCCTGCTTAGTTTTTACTTGGTAATATTATCGGTGGTAATCAGTGTTACACCGTTTTCCGCCAATTTATCCAAAAGCTCGATATCATCAATGGTCCAAGCACCCAGCGAAATACCTTCGTCAATACATTTTTGAATCATACCGCTTTCAAAATTCTTTTCCTTTGCGCCGTTAAAATCTATTCCACAGTTTGATAGGGATTTTGCAAGCTCTATATCCTCATCCTCAATTTCCTGCACGAGATAATAAACATTACTGTTAGAAAGCTCCCTTATCTTTTCCAAATTTTCAAAATGGAAGGAGATATACACGGTTTTAACATCATACTCGTTTACAAGATTAATAATCTCGTCATAATGCTCTGTGTTATTCTCTCCCTTAAGTTCAATTACAGCCACCATATTATACTGCTTGCATATACTTAAATAATCCTCAAGGGAGCAGAATTTAAGGTCAGGATAATTTTCAATATTTGAGCCGTTATCCACTGTCATTTCCATAAGCTCATCATAGGTTTTCTTTTCAACCGACGCCGTTTTATTCATCATACGGTATGTATTAGTATCGTGTGATACAACCCAAATGCCGTCAGCAGTTCTGTACACATCGCATTCTGCGCCCCAAAATCCTGCCTTGCCTGCCTCCTCAAAGGCCGGCGCAGTGTTTTCGGGAGCAACTGCACGGTATCCCCTGTGAGCAACAAGAGTAACCGGCTGCTGAGTTTTAAGCAGATCATAATCAGGAGTTTTGCAGTACCAGTTAAGTACGCATACACCTGCAATTATAACTAAAACAATAAGGGTAAGAAGAACAGAAAGCGTTATAAAAGCAATCTTTTTCTTCTTTGACCATTTTTTCCTTTCCTTTACAGCCTCACTCATCTGTTTCCTCTCCTTTACTGTCAGGGAACCTTATAACCTTTGAGTCTTGAGTACAAAATCTTCCGGCTAAATCCCATTCCCCTTTAATTCCTTTAGCGGCGGCGCCCAGGCAAAAATGAAGCTGAGCTATGCCGAAATCAATACTTTTTTCCGAATAGGGTTGGTCAACATAGGCTGAAATAACACCCTTTTCATATTTGAAATGAACAGGTCTGCCGTTGGTGCCGGAGGGTGCCTTTTCCACCAATGTCATTGCATATTCATAATAAGGCGGCAGCTTTTCGTCACACACCTCAATCATTTTTTGATAAGGCTTACTGTTTTTATGGGTAACGTTATACATAATTTTTTCTTTGGCACTTAGCTTATCCTTAACATAACCGATTACAATAAGACCGTAAAGCCTTGTGGTCTTGGGCAAATCAAGCATTGCCAAAGCCTTGTTTTCATCATATGTGCCTGTTACCCAGCAGGTGCCCAAGCCGTGATACGTGCACTGGAGGACTATTGTTTCACCGTAATAGCCAAGCTTTATCCTTGTGCTTTCCGCGTCGTCACCGCACAGTGCAATTGCCGAAAACCTGCCTGTAAAAAGTGTAAAGGCTGAGGAGGCGTCCTCAATGAACCTAAGCTCCAAGCCTGCCTTACTGTTTACAATATCGACTAAATCCTTTATAACCTGCATTGTATCGCTGTCAAGAGGATAAGGCTTGTATGTCCTCCTTGACTGACGCATATTTATTGCTTTTATATATTCTTCATTGGTCATACTTAAACTTCCCATCAATGTTATACGGTAATTATACCACAATCATATTTCAAACTCAACATTGTAATTCTTTATCCACACATATATTTGATAAATATACGCAAGCACCTGAGGGGTCTGCATTAGCTGACCGTACCAAGGCTCCGTCATTGAGTCAGGGTTATTCATCAAATTTTCCACAGACTGAATATTCAGCATTTCACAAAGGGGACAATCCTTATCAGCCAAAGCCTGACGTACAAGTCTGCAAACGCAGTCAAAATACACAGGGTTATGAGTTTTCGGATAAGGACTTTTTTTGCGCCACGCTATTTCATTTGGCAGGTCATTTTCAAAGGCTTTGCGTAAAATTCCCTTTTCCCTGCCGTCAAGTGCTTTGATTTCCCACGGCATATTATAGGCATATTCCACAAGGCGATAATCACAAAACGGCACACGCACCTCCAGTGAGGATTCCATACTCATAACATCCTTTCGGGCAAGGAGGGTTTGCATAAACCAGTCAAGATTAAGCACAAACATTTCCCTCATACGTTTTTCAAGGGCTGACTCTCCTTCAAGATAAGAGGTCTGCTTAACAGTATCGTCATATGCACTGCGGATATATTCCTCACCGTTTTTAAGAAAATCGGGGCGCAGAATATTTCTCCTTGCCGCAGTTGACCTTGACCAAGGGAAGCAATCCTCAAACAGAATTTCTTTTCTGTGATACCATGGATAGCCGCCGAATATTTCGTCGGCGCACTCGCCTGACAAACAAACGGTAAAATTCTTCTTCACCTCACGGCAGAACAACAGCAGTGACGAATCAACATCTGCAAATCCCGGCACGCATCTGGCAATTGCCGCCTCCTTAAGAGCATATGCAACATCACTGTTGTCAAGCACTACATTATGATGAACAGAGCCTATGGCATCTGACATTAAGCCGATATAATCCGAATCCTTGTTTGGCTGGAACAGGCTTTTTTTAAAATACCTGTCATTATCCGTATAGTCAACGGAATAGGTATTAAGCACACCGCCGTTTCTTTTGTAATAGTCGGAGGCAACCCTTGAAATAATTGAGGAATCAAGTCCGCCGCTTAAAAAGGTTGCCAGCGGAACATCGGACACAAGCTGTCTTTCAATAGAGTCCTTAACAAGAAAATAGGTGTGTTCAATTGCCTCGTCAACAGTTTCCTTATTTTCCCAAGCCTGTAATTTCCAATAAGGAGAAATACTTATATTGCCGTTTTTGTATACCATATAATGAGCCGGCGGCAGCTCTGAAATATCCTTAAATATAGCCTTGCCGATTGTTTTTGCAGGGCCAAGCATAAATATTTCATTAAGCCCCCGTTCATCAACAACAGGCCTTATCTGCGGTATGCACAGCAGACTGCTTATTCTGCTGGCAAAGGCAAACAAATCACCCACCCTTGAATAATAGCAGGGCTTAACACCTATTCTGTCACGGGCAAGAAACAGGCTGTTTTCCTGTTCATCATATACGGCATAGGCAAATATACCGTTTAGCCTTTTAACACTGTCCTGCTGCCATTTGTCATATGCCTTCAGCACAACCTCAGTATCGCAATGGCTGTCAAACTCATAGCCGCAGGAAATCAACTCATCTCTGACCTCTGCGGTATTATACAGCTCACCGTTATACACAATAATGTACTTTCCAAAGCGCATGGGCTGACCGCCCTTTTCAATATCAATTACCGAAAGCCTGCGGTGAATAAGCGCAGTTTGGGGAGTAACGTACTCGCCCTTGGCGTCAGGACCGCGCATTTTTAAGGTTTTGCTTATATTTTCAATCAGTGTTTTTTCTTTTCTTAAATCTATGGACGGAGTTAATATTCCTGCAATTCCGCACATACTATCACCTCATATACAGTATATGCCGTACCGATAAATTTGCCCCAAAGCTGCATTTTTGATGGGTTCGGATTATTACCGTTAGGCAATGAAGAGCAATCCGAACCGTGGTTTAAATTGGCTGATTTGCCCTTACT
>CAMBQD010000125.1 GCA_945869905.1 uncultured Clostridia bacterium
TTATTCCGCCTACGGCGTTCATCATCATATCCGTCATTGTGTCAACCAGTCCCAGATAGCCGTATTCGTTATTATACTTTGACAAATCAATCATTGCCGTTTCCTCACCGGCCTTTGCAAGCTGAAGATTTGTGCCGTGAAGGGTGTCCATTAAAAATTCGTAAAATTCCCATCCCACCGCAATGGAAAGAGCAAACATAATGGAAAACAATGCGGCAAGTGTGGCGGCGCACTGACCCTTCTTCCTTTGAATTATGCAGGCAAAATCATACCCAAATACAGCACAAACAAATCCTGATAAAATGTGCATCATATTATCAAACCACCACAGCCTGTCAAACAGTCCCATATACGAGCCGATAACAATACCCACAAAAATAATCAGGTTAAGCATTGTCTGACTGAGGGGCGGGACCTCCTCAATAAAGCTGCCGTTGCCGAAAATCTGGAACATATCCCACAGATGAGTAAATATGAAACAAAATACACTTTCAAAGCCCATTACAACATCACCTGTAGCAAAGGAGTATACTGCACAGATAATCATTGCAAGTCGGACAATCAGCCAAAAAACCAGCTGTGCCCTCGGTATTTGATTAATTGGGTCTTTTTTTATTTTATATGCCACACTGCTACCTCCGTAATGAAAAATACTTTTTTATTCTACCATATATGACGAAAAAGTCAAATTATTAAATAAAGATAAATTATTTTAAAATAGGTAGAATAAATAAACAATATTTGTTATAATCAACTGCGAAATAAATGTACACATCTGCTGATACTGTTAAAAATGTACATCCAACCAAAAACGGAGGGGACAATTTTATGATTGAATACACCACAAGATATGATGTAAAAAAGACAATGTATGAAAAGTTTGCCGACTCTGCCGCACAGAATGCAGAGTCGCCCTGCTTTTACTATTACAATAATACTATCAGCTGGAAAAAGGCTGAGGAAATGGTTGACCTTTGCGCCGCAGCCCTTGTTGCAAACGGCGTAAGAAAGGGCGACAGGGTTATCATCTGTGCACCGAATATGCCCCAGTGCATCACTGCCATCTATGCAGTCAATAAAATAGGTGCAATCGCATCAATGCTTCACCCGCTTTCCGTAGCCAGCGAAGCACAGTACGCCGTTAACCTTGTAGGTGCAAAATTTGCTTTTTGCTTTGATGTTTCGGAAAAGTCCTTTCAGGGTATGAAAAACCTTACCCTTGTAAGATGCAAAACCGCAGGATATTTCCCCAAAACTCCTTACGGCTTTATTGCCAACCGGCTTTACAAAAAAAAGATTAAGGGCAAAACCGCTCCTGCCACAGACGTAAGGAAAAATATTGATTGGACAGAATTCCTTAAGGAAGGAAAGAAATTCCTTGATGATGGTAATAAGGTTGAGATTGCCACAGACCCATTGGCAGTTGCCGCAATTATGATGACCGGCGGCACAACAGGTAATCCAAAGGGCGTTCAGCTTTGTAATGAGGCTATCAACAACCTTTCATATCAGCTTTTAGACGTTGTTGAAAATGTGCTTGATATGAAGGTTGACGCAAAAACAGATGCAATGCTCACTGCACTTCCTGTTTTTCACGGCTTTGGCTTTGCACTTTGTATGCACGTATCTGTGTGCACAGGTATGCCACAATCATTATTCCCACAGTTTGATGCAAAAATGTGCTCAGACGCAATAAAAAAATATCATATCAATTATGTTTTCGGTGTGCCTGATTTCTTTGAAAAGGTTTACAAGGCAGGCTACCTTAAGGGAATTGATATGTCCAATATGAAGCTTATCGGCTCGGGCGGTGACGTTGTTCCTTATTCACTTACTGAAAAAATGGATAGACTGCTGAAGGCAAATGGTGCAAAATGCCACTTTGTTTCAGGCTACGGCCTTACGGAATGTGTAACTGTATGCTCCTTCACAGACCCAAGACGTGAGGCGCCTCAGGGCTGTATCGGTATCCCCTGCTACAACATTGAGGCTATGACAGTTAAGCCCGGCACCACGGAGGAGGTTAAGGGCGAGGACGGCGAGCTTTGTATTTACGGTCCAACTCTTATGGAGGGCTACTACCACGACCCTGAGGAAACCGACAAGGTGCTTGTTAAGCACGATGACGGCAGGGTTTGGTTACATACAGGCGATATGTGCTTTATCGAGCAGGAAACAGGCGATATCTACTACCGTCAAAGACTTAAGAGAGTTTACAAAATCAGTGGATATCTTGTTTATCCGTCATTTATTGAAGAGGCATACAGGGCAATGGCTGAAATCTATGATTGCTGTGTAATCGGCACAGGCGAGGAGGGCAAAACCCAGCTTAAGCTTTTTGTTGTAAAGAACAAAAAGTTTGCAAATGATGACGAAGAAGCCCTGAAGAATAAGATTGTTGAATTCGGTATGCAGAACCTTTCCAAATGGTCAGTACCAAAGGAAATTGTATTTATCGACAAGCTTCCCAGAACTAAAATCGGTAAGGTTGATTTTAAGGTTCTTAAGTAAGATATACAAAAAACGATTGAAAGCATTTTTGCTTTCAATCGTTTTTTATTAAGCAAATTTTATATTAACATAGCTTGCAATAAGGTCAACCGTACCGTCAATTCCAAGACTTGAAACATCTATTGCCAAATCGTATGAGCCAACGTCGCCCCATTTGTCGTCACAGTAAAAATTATGAAAACGGGCACGCTTTTTATCGGTAATTCTTATTTCCCTGCCTGCATCCTTTTCACTGACTCCGTACACCTGCACAACTCGGTTGCGCCTGAATTCGTCATCTGCGTGAAGGAATACAGTAAACAAACCGGACATATCCTTAAGTATGTAATCGGCACATCTGCCCACTATAATACAGCTTCCCTCCTCGGCAACGCTTTTAATGGTATCAAACTGATACTGAAATATTTTATCCTCCAGAGTAATTCCGGTATTTGAAACAGTATTAAGTCCCTCTGTAGATATACCGTAAAGAAAGCTTCTGGTGGGTTTTTCGTCATAAAAAGCAAAAAGATTTTCATCAAAGCCGCTTTCCTTGGCGGCACGCTTAATAATTTCTTTATCATAATAAGGAACGCCCAGCTTTTCCGACAGCTTTACCGCAATTTCGTGTGCACCGCAGCCAAACTGCCTTCCTATTGAAATAACATAATTTTTCATATTGTTACCCCCTTTACAAAAAATATTTTATCACAAAATTATTACTCTTGCAATTTTATATTTTATAAAGTACAATACATTGGTATGGAAAACATTTTATTTTATAACAAAAGCGCAAAATATTTTGAGCAGTCATTGCCTGTGGGCAACGGAAGAATAGGCGGTCTTGTATTCGGCAATCTTAAAAAGGAGAGGATTGCATTAAACGAGGACAGCCTTTGGTCCGGATATCCTAAGGATTTAAACAAGAAGGACGCTTACAAATATCTTGACGAGGCAAGAAAAGCAATATTTGAAAAGGACTACGAAAGGGCTAAGCACATTATGAACAAGGATATGCACGGCCACTGGTCCGAGGCATATCTGCCCTTTGGCGATTTGATTATCGAATATAAAAACGTGCCAAAAACAAACTACAAAAGAAGTCTTGATATTTCCACCGGCTTGGCGGTAACCGAAGCATCAGGCTTTAAGGAAACAGTATTCGTTTCTCATCCCGCACAGCTGATGGTGGTAAATATTCACAGTGATTTGGGTATAAGCTTTAAGGTTAATCTTTTCAGCAAGCTGCACCACAGTGTAAAAACAGTCGAGGACAGCCTGGTTATAACAGGTCAGGCACCTGAGGTGTGTATGCCTCCTTACCACAACGAAGGTATCCCTGTAGTTCAGGGTGATAAGGGTATGACCTTCTGCGGAGCTGTTAAGGTGCTTGGTAATGCAAGCTTTTGTAACAATTATATTGAGGTTGTCAATCAAAATGATGTTACACTGCTTGTATCACTGGCAACATCATTTGTTGATTTTAAATCAATGCCAACCGCAGACGCTCAGCAAAGGGCATTTAAATATTTTGAAAATATCAAATCCTACGATGCTCTCCTGAAGGAGCACAAGAAGGATTTTTCTGAGCTTTTCCACAGGGTTGAATTTGAGCTTGAAGGCTCACGCAGTGACCTGCCCACAGACAAAAGAATTAAGCTGATGAACAAAAAGGGCGGTGACAACGGTCTTATTGCACTGCTTTTCCAGT
>CAMBQD010000126.1 GCA_945869905.1 uncultured Clostridia bacterium
GATAAAAAATGAAATTAAGGTTTCCGGTAACGCTAAATCCGTCACTGCCGCGTCAAGCGTTGTCAGTGCTTTAACAAGCAGTGAAATTATCAGCTTTAATCTTTCAAACGGTGAGAAGAAGGGTAGGCTCAGCATTGACGATTCTGTTAATTCCATCTGTCGTTTAGGCTCGGAGATATTTATTCAAAAGCAATCCTTGATTGATAGAAGTGAGGTTGAAAAGTAATTGAACTATTTTGATTTGGCTTTTGCGGCATTTGCAATTTTATTTGTTGTGATAGGCGCTTGCAGGGGGCTTGTTGTATCACTGCTTAGTCTGCTCAGATACATAATAGGCTTGCCTCTTTCCTTTTTTATCAGCGATTATTTTTACAGGGATTTTTATAACAGCTATGTGAAAAACGCTGTGTATGAAGGAGTTAATGCCAAGCTGACGGAAACAGGCTCGGCGGAAAATTTACTTAAAAGCGTTAATGATTTTTTAAATGACATTCCGGAAATTTTTACAAAGGGCATTGATATATCCGCTTTTAACGGACTGACGGCGGACCAAATCAGTAAAAGCATTACCGACACCGTTTTGGAGCCTATTGTGCTGAATGTTGTTAAAATTGCAATATTCCTTGTTTCTTTTGTTGTTTTCAGTATAATAGTAGGTGTGCTTATTTCTGTATTCAGTAAATTGCAGAAAAAGAAAAATATGCCCCTTAAGCGCACAAACAGCCTTTTGGGCGGTGTGTTCGGCTTGGTAAAGGCAGGGCTGTTTATCTTTACAGCATCAACCATAATCGGATATGCGTTAATGATTATTTCACAGGACAGTATGTTCGCAAAGCAGGCGGATGCAAGCCTTGTTTTGCAGTTTATAAATTCAAATAATCCACTTCTTTAATAACGGAGGTTACTATGAGCGAATTAAAGAAAAATATTAAAGAGCTTTTTCAGGGCTGGAACACTATTCCCAACTGGCTTTCCTTTATCAGAATTGCACTAATTCCTGTTTTTGTGGTTTTGTTCCTTAAAGGGCATATCCTCACGGCAGTTATAATTATGGGCTGTGCCGCTTTAACAGATTTATTTGACGGCAAAATTGCCAGAAAATTCAATCAGGTGTCAAATCTCGGCAAAATACTTGACCCCATTGCTGATAAGCTTTCACAAATGGCAATTGTAGTGGTTCTTATTGTTACATATTGGGATAACGCCATTAAGTATCTTTTTATGTTCTTTATTGTTAAGGAGCTTATTATGATAATCGGCGGCGCCGTTCTGCTTTCCCTTGGTATGCGACCCACAGCAGCAGAAATATGGGGCAAGGTTGCAACAAATGTGTTTTATATAGGTATGATATTTATATTGGCATTCGGTAAAAACGGTGCGCTTTGCGAGCTTACAGGCTTTACACTTCCGGATGCAGTTACTTGGATTTTGGTATCAATATCTGCCGTATGCACACTTATTTCACTTCTTGGCTATGCTCCCGGCTTTATCCGTCAGCTTAAGGAAAAAAAGAGTAAGTAATTTAACTTTTTCTGTTATTACAATATTTTAGGAGAGATTTAATGAAACAACAAATGTGTTCACGCTGCGGTGAAAGACCTGCAGTGGTATTCATTCAAAAAATGGAGGGCGATCAGGCAGTTCCCGAGGGACTTTGCATAAAATGTGCCAGAGAGCTTAACATAGGCTCAATAAATCAGATGATTGATAAAATGGGCATATCCGATGAGGAGCTTGAGCTTGCATCCGAGCAAATGGCTAATTTTATGGAGAATATGGGCGACTTCGATTTCGGCAACTTAGGTGAAATGTTCAATTCCGAAAATATGGACGGCGCACAGACAATGCCATTTGCCGACCTGTTCGGTGGTAATCTTACCGAGCAGAACAGCAGTGGTGATGAAGTCCAAAATAACAACGGCAAAAGACGCCAGAAGCGCGGTAAAAAGAATTCTCAGGACGATTCCAGAAAATTCCTTAACACCTACTGTAATAACCTTACCGATCGTGCAAAGCAGGGCAAGATAGATAATATCATCGGCAGGGACAGTGAAATTTCACGTGCTATTCAAATCCTTTGCAGACGTACAAAAAATAACCCCTGCCTCATCGGTGAGCCGGGTGTGGGTAAAACTGCTATTGCAGAGGGACTGGCAATCCGTATTGCAAAGGGTCAGGTGCCTGCGCGCTTGGCTGATAAGGAAATTTATCTTCTTGACCTGACGGCTCTTGTTGCCGGCACTCAGTTCAGAGGACAGTTTGAGGGCAGAATAAAGGGCCTTGTTGACGAGGTTAAGCACGAGGGCAATATTATCCTGTTTATTGACGAGGTTCATAATCTTGTGGGTACAGGCGATTCCGAGGGCACAATGAACGCCGCCAATATCCTTAAGCCTGCACTGTCCAGAGGTGAAATTCAGGTAATAGGCGCCACAACCTTTAATGAGTATCGTAAATATATTGAAAAGGACGCCGCCCTTGAAAGACGTTTTCAGCCTATCAAAATTGAGGAGCCGTCAATTGACGACGCATATAGAATGCTTTTGGGTATTAAGGGCTATTATGAGGATTACCATAAGGTGCAAATATCCGACTCCCTTGTGTATCGTGCAGTTACAATGTCAGAACGCTTTATTACAGACAGATATCTGCCTGATAAGGCAATTGACCTCTTGGATGAAAGCTGTACCTGTGCAAACCTCAGAAACCCTGCAATAAGCAAGTATCAGCTTGCCCTTGACAGGAAAAAGCTGCTGGAGGAAAACATTGAAAGGCTTTCCTCACCTGAGGAGAATGATACCATTGACTATGAGCTTATTACTAAGCTTAAAAGCGAGATTCTGCAGATTGATTCAACACTTGACGACTTAGGCGAAAGGGCAAAGGATAATCAGGTTATTGAGGCGGATATTGCCAAGGTTATTTCACTGTGGACAGGTATACCCACTGCAAAAATTGAGCAGAATGATATTAAAAAGCTTGCCTCCCTTGAGGACGAATTAAAAGCTCATATTATCGGTCAGGATACCGCTATTGAAAAGGTGGCTAATGCAGTAAGACGCGGCAGAGTACAGATTAGCCCTAAAAAAAGACCTCAGTCATTTATCTTTGTAGGGCCTACAGGCGTTGGTAAAACAGAGCTTGTTAAACGTCTTGCAGATGCACTTTTTGACAGCCCCGATAATCTCATAAGACTTGATATGTCCGAGTTTATGGAAAAATTCAGCGTTTCAAGGATTATCGGCTCTCCTCCCGGATATGTTGGCTACGATGACGCAGGTCAGCTTACGGAAAAGGTAAGAAGAAAGCCATACAGCGTTATCCTGTTTGATGAAATTGAGAAGGCTCATAAGGATGTGCTTAACATTCTTCTTCAAATTCTTGATGAGGGCAGGATTACCGACGCACAGGGCAGAACCGTTAATTTTGAAAATACGGTTATAATTATGACATCAAATGCAGGCTCAACTGATTCTGCATCCCTGGGCTTCAATAAATCCTCCGCCGATATCGGTATGGAGGTTACAATGAAGGCACTTGAAAGATTTTTAAGGCCTGAATTTTTAGGCAGAGTGGACGAGATAATTCAATTCAATCAGCTTACTCACGATGATTTTGAAAAAATTGCAAGGCTTATGCTTGACGAGCTTGTTGAAAGCCTTAAGGATAAAGCAATTACCCTTGAATATGACGACTCCGTTCCCGTGTTCCTTGCTAAAGAGGCATACGGCTCCAAAAAGAATGCACGTGGTTTAAGAGATTCAGTGCGCCGTGATGTTGAGGAGCAGCTGGCAAATGCAATCGTTTTCAATCAGGATATTAAGATTGAACGTTTCACTTTATCAGCAAAGGATAAAATTAGTATAAAAATCAATTAATTTTTAAAAAATACTTGACACTTTGACGGTCATTGGTTATAATAATGACCGTTGTATGCGGGTGTAGTTCAATGGTAGAATCCCAGCCTTCCAAGCTGGTTGTGTGGGTTCGATTCCCATCACCCGCTCCACTTTTTTTAACGATTTGGCTAAAGTAATTTAATGTCATAAGTTGGGGTTTGATTCCTTTGCACAATATGCGCCTGTAGCTCAGTCGGATAGAGCAACTGCCTTCTAAGCAGTGGGTCGGGAGTTCGAATCTCTCCAGGCGCGCCACTAAAGCTTTTACCAAAAGGTATG
>CAMBQD010000127.1 GCA_945869905.1 uncultured Clostridia bacterium
GTGTCACTGGTTCGAATCCAGTTAAAGCCACCAACGGCCCGGTGGTCAAGCGGTTAAGACACCGCCCTTTCACGGCGGTAACACGGGTTCAATTCCCGTCCGGGTCACCAAAAGACACCTGCTTTTAGGTGTCTTTTTTAATAAACGCGCTTGTAGCTCAGTAGGATAGAGCGACCGCCTCCTAAGCGGTAGGTCGGAGGTTCGAATCCCCTCAAGCGCGCCAAAAGGAAAAGTCGCATTATGCGGCTTTTCTTTTTTGTTGTCAATCATTTTTACTCAATACGCACAATATTGTTAAGTATTTGTCAATCTATTGTAAATTTCAACAAAGTTTACAAACAATCATTGACAAAACATTAAACAATACTATAATGGAATAGCACACTTTTTTAAAATGCAAACAAATTAATTTGATAGGAGAATAGTTATGGCAAGAGTTTATAACTTCAGCGCAGGCCCCTCAACCTTACCTGAAAAGGTGCTTGAGCAGGCTGCGGCAGAAATGATGGATTATCAGGGCAGTGGTCAGTCCGTTATGGAAATGAGCCACCGTTCAAAGGTGTTTGACAAAATTATTAAGGATGCTGAGGCTCTTATGAGGGAGCTTTACAACATTCCGGACAATTACAAGGTGCTGTTTTTACAGGGCGGTGCATCTGCTCAGTTTTCGGCAATTCCCCTTAACTTTATGAACGGCTCCGGCAAGGCTGACTACATCATTACAGGTCAGTGGGCTAAGAAGGCTTTTCAGGAGGCACAGAAATACGGCGATGTTGTGGCAGCCGCATCCTCCGCAGACAAAACCTTCACCTATATTCCAAAGACAAAGCCTGAGGATTTCCGTGATGACGCAGATTATGTTTATATCTGTATGAACAACACCATTTACGGCACAGTTTACAAGGAGCTTCCTCCTGTAGGCGACAAGGTGCTTATTGCCGATGTTTCCTCCTGTGCTCTTTCCGAGCCTCTTGACATCAGCAAATTCGGCGTTGTTTATTTCGGCGCACAAAAGAATGTTGCACCTGCAGGTCTTGTTGTTGTTATCGTGCGTGAGGATTTACTGGGCAACGCAAGGGATATCACCCCTGTTATGATGAACTACAAGGTTCAGGCAGACGCCGACTCACTTTACAACACACCTCCCTGCTGGACAATTTATATCTGCAAGCTGGTTCTTGAGTGGATTAAGAACGATATCGGCGGGCTTGAAAAAATGAAGGAGCGCAACGAGAAAAAAGCCGCTATCCTTTATAATTTCCTTGACAATTCGGAAATGTTCAAGGGTACTGTTGTGCCTGAGGACCGTTCGCTTATGAACGTGCCTTTCATCATCGGCGACGACGAGCTTGAAAAGAAATTTATTGCCGAGGCTACAGAGGCAGGCTTTGTAAACCTTAAGGGTCACAGAACCGTTGGCGGTATGAGAGCCTCTATCTACAACGCTATGCCAATTGAGGGCGTTGAAAAGCTTGTTGAGTTTATGGCTGAATTTGAAAAGAACAACAAATAATTTAACGGAGAATATACTATGTTCAATATAAAAACACTTAATAAGATTTCCGATGTGGGCTTATCAAAATTTGACACGGAAAAATACACCTATGGAAATGAAATTGAAAATCCCGACGCAATTATGGTTAGAAGTGCATCTATGCACGATATGGAAATGCCTTCATCACTTTTGGCAATTGCACGTGCAGGCGCAGGTGTGAACAACATTCCCGTTGCAGAATGTGCAAAGCAGGGTATTGTTGTATTTAACACCCCTGGCGCAAATGCAAATGCCGTTAAAGAGCTGGTTATCTGCGGACTCCTTCTTTCAAGCCGCAAGGTAACAAAGGCTATTGACTGGTGCAAAACAATCAAGGACGAGGGCGACAACGTTGGCAAAGCTGTTGAGAAGGGCAAAAGCGCCTTTGCCGGTCCTGAAATCAAAGGTAAAACACTGGGTGTAATCGGCTTGGGTGCCATTGGCAGACTTGTTGCAGAGGCTGCTGTTGACCTTGGTATGAACGTTATCGGATATGACCCATTCCTCCCTGAAGGCACCGTGCTTAAGGCAGGTATAACCGTCAACAATAATCTTGATGAAATTTATCCTGTTGCCGATTACCTCACCCTCCACGTGCCTCTTACTCCTGACACAAAGGGACTTATCTGCACAGACACAATTGCAAAAATGAAAAATACCGTAAGAATTATGAATTTTGCAAGAGGTGATTTGGCAGTATCGGGCGATATCGTTTCCGCCCTTGAGGACGGCAGAATGGCAGCATATGTAACAGATTTTCCGTCAGCCGACCTTATTGGTGTTGACGGCGTAATTGCAATTCCCCACCTTGGTGCATCTACTCCCGAAAGTGAGGAAAACTGTGCGTCAATGGGTGCGCTGGAGCTGATTGATTTCCTTGAAAACGGCAATATCAAAAACTCAGTTAATATGCCTGCCGTATCAGTACCTAAAACAGGCACTGCAAGAATAACGGTTATCCACAAAAACCAGCTCAATATGATTGCCACAATCACAGATACCATCAGCCGTGACGGAATTAACATTGCCTCCTTTGAGGACAAAAACCGCGGTGAGTTTGCCTACTCAATAATTGATGTGGACAGCGAGCCTGCCGGAAAGGTAATTGATGATATTACTGCAATTGACGGAGTAATTAAGGTTAGAGTCATCAAGTAAGTAAAAGATTTTACAGGGCGTACCTCGTGTATGCCCTGTTTTTTTGAAAATTTTTCAAATTAAGGCTTGATTATTTGAAAGCTGTCTGCTATAATGTACGAAAACGCTTTAAAGCAACGTGACTTTAAAGCGTTAAAGTATCAAGACAAAAGAGGTAATTCTATGGACGCAAGAAAAGGTAACCTGATGTCTGTACGTACAGACGTAAAGGTTTTGGACGCAACTATCCGTGACGGAGGACTATGCAATAATTTTGAATTCACTGACGAATTTGTAACAGAGTTATATAAGACGAATGTTAAATCCGGCGTTGATTATATGGAATTTGGCTACCGTGCGTCAAAAAATCTTTTTGACCCGTCAAAATTCGGCAAATGGAAATTCTGTGACGAGGCAGATATAAGAAGCATTGTGGGCGACAATGTGTCGGATATGAAAATTGCGGTAATGGCAGACGTGGGCAGATGCGATTTTAAAGAGGACTTTATACCAAAGTCGGAGTCGGTTATTGATTTGGTACGTGTTGCCTGCTACATTCATCAAATTCCCGCCGCCATTGAAATGATTGAGTATTTTCAAAGCTTGGGATATGAAACCACCTGCAACATTATGGCTATCAGTCAGGCAAACTCCGAACAGGTGGAGGACGCCCTTGAAATGCTGGGACAAAGCAGCGTTGACGTAATTTATCTTGTGGACTCCTATGGCTCACTTTATCCGGAATCAGCAGGTAAGCTGGCAAAAAAATATCTGGAGGCAGGGGAAAAATACGGCAAGGCAATAGGCTTTCATGCCCACAACAACCAAAATCTCGCCTTTGCAAACACCATTGAAACCCTCTCCTACGGCGTATCATACTTGGACGCAACTGCATCAGGTATGGGCAGAGGTGCCGGAAACTGTGCAATGGAGCTTTTGCTGGGCTTTCTTAAAAATCCGAAATACAACCTTTACAGCCTGCTGACCTTCCTTGAAAAATATATTATTCCGTTAAAGGAAAGCGGTGTGGTTTGGGGATATGATGTGCAGTATATGCTGACAGGTCAGCTTAACCGCCATCCCCGTGAGGCAATGGCATTCACCGCCGAAAAAAGACAGGATTACTGCGAATTTTACAAAGGCTTACTTGACAACGACTGATATAGGTATTATAATAAACGCAACTTAATAAGTCAGGGGTGCCGATAAAATTTGATGTTTATCTGCTGAGATTATACCCTTTGAACCGTACGTTAGCACGAACGGCAAAGACTGAGCATTATGTATATGCACCCCGTTCGTTTTGGACGGGGTTTTCTTTTGGCTTATTATAGTCTTAAGAAAGGAGAAAAAATATGAACAGCAAAACAAAAAAGATTGTTACAACAGGCGTGCTTATTGCTCTTGGCACAATTCTTTCAATGATTAAGGTTTATGATCTGCCCTACGGCGGTTCAATAACCCTTTTCGGTATGGTGCCGATTGTTGTACTGGGCT
>CAMBQD010000128.1 GCA_945869905.1 uncultured Clostridia bacterium
TTTGTTCTGTTACTTACCTTTGCCATAAGCCTTCCAAATAGACCTTGCTTTCCTTTAATTCCTTAAATACATCATAGTTTGATGAATAAATTTCAATTACGGCGTCGCCCTTATAATCAGCCGACTCCATAATCTGCTTTAATCTGTTAAAATCAAAGCTGCCCTTGCCGATTGGCAGGCAGTCACCCATTGTGCCGTTATCACTGATATGCAGATGCCTAATCTCATTTTTAAACTCCTGCAAAAAAGCAAATGTATCCTCACCTGCACGTACTGTCTGCTTAATATCAAACACCATATTATAGTCGGAGCCGAGAGCACTGCGCATTTTTTTACAAAACTCCATAGACTGACTTTTAAATCTGTTTACGTTTTCCTGGCATACGGTAACGCCCTCAGCCCTTCCGATATCAATCAGCATTTTAAATCTTTCAAAATACCTTTCGTCAGGTATCGGAATTTTAGGAGCAGCCACTGCTCCGTGAATAACAACATACCTTGCGCCCATAATTGCAGCGGCATGGCAGGTTTTTTGATACAATCCGATGTAATCGTTAAACCGCCTCTGATAATCGCCGAAAATACAGGAGGATTCCAAAAAGCTTGAAAAGGGATGAACGGATACAATATCCACTCCGCCGTCCCTTGCTATACGGTCAAGCTCACCTGCAAAGCCGTCCTCCAGCTCGCAGGGAGCATTCATAAACACCTCTGCCTTTTTAAATCCAAGCTCACATACCTTTTTTAATGCCTGCTCCGTTTCAAGAGGATAAAAGCAGGCTGTAGATGCACCGATATTCATTATCCCAACAGCTTCTCCACACAGGCAAGACGAACGCAAATACAAAGCAGCTCTGCCGCAATATCAAGCTCGTCAACAGGCGGAAAGGACGGAGCAATACGATTATTACTGTCATTAGGGGCAATACCGTAGGGATATGTTGCACCTACGGTTGTAAGGGTTACGCCTGCCTGTTTGCAAAGCTCGCCCGTTCTTTTTGCACAGCCGTTCATAACGTCAAGGCTGATGAAATATCCGCCCTTAGGATTAACCCAAGATGCAATACCCTTGTCGCCCAGCTCATTATCAAGGTGCTTTAACACTATGTCAAACTTTGGCTTAAGAATCTGTGCGTGCTTTTTCATATGCTCGCGCACACCGTCGGCATTGCCGAAAAACTGAACGTGCCTATGCTGATTCATTTTGTCATAGCTGATTGTCTGCGCAGTAAGACGCTTTTTAACTGCGGCAATATTATTATCGCTGGCAATAAGGGCAGACACACCTGCACCGGGGAATGTAATCTTTGATGTGGAGCAAACCTCAATAACCATATCCTCGTTATCATATTTGGGCAACACGTCAAAAATATTTAAAAGCTCGTCGCCGTTGTCATCCAAATCATGAATACAGTAGGCATTGTCCCATATAAGCCTGAAATCCTTTGCGGCAGGCTTCATTGCGGCAATGCGCTCAACAACCTCATCACTGTAGGTAATGCCCTGTGGATTTGAGTATTTTGGCACGCAGAACATACCCTTAACGCTTTCATCCTTAATAAGCTCCTCAATAACGTCCATATCCGGTCCGTCACTTTTCATCGGAACATTTATCATCTTAATACCGAAATGCTCGCATATGGTAAAGTGCCTGTCATAGCCCGGAACAGGACAAAGAAACTTAATCTCATCAAGCTTGCACCAAGGGGTACTGCCTGCACCGTGGGTATAGCACTGACAGATATAGTCAAACATAAGAGTTAAGCTGGCATTGGGGCCGATAATAACATTTTTTGCATCAACACCCAGCAAATCCCCAAACAGCTTTTTACAGCTTGGTATACCGTCAAGCATACCGTAGTTACGCACATCAATACCGTCTGCAATATAGTTTCTGACATCATATATGCCTGTGGAAAGGTCAAGCTGGTCCTTACCGGGCTTGCCTCTGCTCATATCAAGCTGCAGGCCTCTTGCCTTAAAGGCGTCATATCTTTTTTTAAGAGCCTTCTGCTCCTTTAAAAGCTCCTCTTTGGTCATTTCTGAATAAAGCATAACGTACCTCCAAAATTATTTCAGTATATATTACCACTTTTTTAATAATAATGCAATGGTATTATATTCTGTATGTACGACTATTTCCTGACTGCAAGGCAAAGATTTACTCCCCTTTGGGCTTTTAAGGGTGAATTTTTGTAAAGGGTATTAAAGGCTTTAAAATACCGTTTTTCAATATCCCTTGGTGTGAGCAGCTCATAAATTTTATAGCCGCAGTCACTGAGGAGCTTTTCCATATCGTAATAGGAATAACGCTCCTTCATAGGCTCATTTGCACCGTCATACTGTTGTTTTTCATAAAATCAACCTCCCTATTACCTAATACGCCAAAAGCCAAAGAATTACAAGACTTGTAAAAAATGCTGTTTTATGGTAATATAAAGGGGAGGAAAAATTTTTTTATTTTATTATACAAAACTAAGAGCAGGTCACGCGACCTGCTCTTTTAATTTTATTTCTTAAGACTTATTCCATCTTCTTCAAGGGCGGAGATTACGCCGTCAACAACACCCATAACCTCTTCACGCGTAAGAGTTTTTTCCGGATGGGAGAAGGTTATTCTCGTTGTGATTGACTTTGCATTTTCATCCCTGTAGGTATCAACAACATCCACCTTTTTAATCAAGGCGCATTTTGCGTCTTCAATTGCCTGACGGATTGGCTCAAATTTTTCGCTGACAAATGAAAGGTCAATATCAATTTCAGGATATTTTGAAGGCTCCTGATAGGCAATGCTTTCATTGACAAGCTGTGCAAATTCCTTAACATCCACCTCTGCAAAAACTATTGACGCCTTTTTATCAATTTTCTTTGATGCAACAGGGTGAACGATACCGATTTTGCCAAGCTCCCTGCCGTCGCAGATTACTGCATTAAGATTTCTTGGATGCTCGTAGGAATGCTGAGCCTCAACTGCTTTATATGACAGGCTCTTATGCTTGATATCATCAGTAACTGCCGCCAGAATATCCCTAAGCTCAAAATAAAGCTTTTCCACCGGCTTTGTTTTGCTGAAAAGAGTAATTGCCAGCATTTTATGCTCGTCGCAAAGGTTATCACTGTTTACACCGTTGACAACCCTGCCTATTTCAAACACACCGAAATCCGCAGCAAAGGATGTATTGCTCTTAACCTGACAAAGCTGTGTAGGGATAATTGATTTACGTATTGTTTCAATATTAGGGTTGGTTGCATTAACAAGCTTAATGTTATCCTCCACCTCAATGCCCAAGGCCTTATACTCATCATAATATGCCCACACATATGAGTGAAGCTCATGGAGTGAAAAGCGCTTAACAAGGATATCCTTTATCTTATCCTCGTCGGTTTTTTCCACATCTGCTCTTACAGGATAAAGCGGAGCGCTTGCAGTATGAACATCAAAATTATCATAGCCGTAAATACGCGTAATTTCCTCAATGATATCTGCCTTAATGGTAACGTCCTTGGTGGCTCTCCAGCTTGGAACAACAACGCTGAAATTATCGTTATCAAGCTTAACATCAAAGCCCAGTGAAGAAAGGGTGCTTGTTATTGTATCATTATCAATTTCAATGCCTGTATATCTGTCAACAAAGGCTTTGTCAAAATCAAGCTTTACGGTATCATAGTGATATGCGTATTCATCTGTAAGTGACGACACAACCTGAACACCGCTGTCTATATCCGTCATAAGCTTAACAAATCTTGCAATGGCAGGCACCGTCATCTCAGGGTCAAGGCACTTTTCGTAACGCATTGAGGCGTCGGTTCTGTGAGCAAGACGAACTGTTGATTTACGGATTGAAACAGCGTTAAAGGTTGCAGACTCTAAGGTAAGAGTATGTGTGTCCTCCACAATCTCGCTGTCAAGTCCGCCCATAATACCTGCAATGGCAACAGGTGTATCCCCGTTGCAAATCATAAGGGTATTTTCGTCAATATTTCTGTCAACACCGTCAAGAGTTTGGAATGTGAAGGGCTTGTCAAATCTCTTAATTCTTATCCTTTCAACCTTTCTTGAGTCAAAGGCGTGCATAGGCTGGCCCATTTCAAGCATAAGGTAGTTTGTACGGTCTGCAAGGAAATTGATGGCACGCATGCCGCAGTAATAAAGACGTAGACGC
>CAMBQD010000129.1 GCA_945869905.1 uncultured Clostridia bacterium
CCCTGAGTCTGCAGAGTATCCAAAAGCTCCTTGTCCTGCTTGGAAACGCGCCTAACCATTTCAATCCTTGTCATAAGCGTTGAAATATCATCACTTGTCAAAAGTGCCTCAAGCAAGGTCATATTTCCGCTGACATACATTGCTTTTGCCCTTTGACTGTACTGAACGTATGACAAATCGAATTTTTCCTTCAGCTCCTCGCTTTCCTTTGAAAGCTCCTTTATTTCAACCTGAAGGGAGGCAATTTCCTTTTCATTTTCGGTATACTGACGTTTTAATGTTGATATTTTATTTTTGGAGGCTTCCATTTCCTCCTTGGAAAGAGTAAGCTGCTTGTTCATATAGCTGATTTTCTCATCAAGAGTATTAATATACTCCTCCGTGTCCTTTGACTGACGAGCCAAATCATCCAGCTTACTGTTTACCTCTTTAAGCTGCTGTTCAAGATATGCCTGCTTTTCCTCGGCAGAAAGGCTCTCATAATTATCAGAATATTCATCCGCCCTTGCGGATATAACCTGATTTGGAAAAACAGCGCCTATAACAAAGCAGAAAGCCAACAAAACAGAAAGCACGCTAAGCATTGGTTTAAACTGTTTCATTGACTTCACTCCTTTGAAAATATTGTAAATTATAAGTAATTGAACGGATTAACTCTGTTACCGTTTACACGCACCTCAAAATGACAGTGGGGACCTGTTGAGTTTCCGGTGCTGCCGCTGGCGGCAATAACCTGACCTGCAGTAACCTGCTGACCCTCACTTACAAAAATCTGGCTGTTATGTGCATAAAGTGTTGAAAGACCGTCACCATGGTCAATTATAATATGGTATCCATAGCTATAGTTAAGGTACGCAACCTTGATTACAACACCACTGCCTGCGGCATATATGTTGGAGCCTGTTGAAACAGGAAAATCAATACCTCCGTGATATGCACCGCTGGAATAGTTGGGATATCCTGCCGAAATTGTATGTGAATCTGTGGGATAAATAAGCCTTCCCGAGCCTGAGCCATAGGAGCCGCTGCTTGAGATAGTAGCCCTGATTTCGTTTTCAACCTCTCTGAGCCTTTCCTCATTTGTATCCACAATTTCCATATATTCGGAGGTTTGGTTTGCCAGCTCCTTCATTAAGGCATTACATTCCGCAGCCTGTGAATCAAGCTCCTGCTTGGAGGCATCAATTTCATTAATGCTTGACTGAAGCTCGTTTTTATCGCTTTCAAGATTTTCCTTGTCCTCATTGAGCTCATTACGCTTAATTTCAAACTCCTGCTTTTTGGCCTCAATTTCCTCCATTTTCTTCATCAGGTCATCAAGTATTTTGCTGTCCTGCTTGGAAACGGAATTTATCATCTGAGAGCGTGTAAGCATTGTGCTCATATCCGGGCAAGTGAGTAAAACCTCAAGTGTGGAGGCTGATCCCGATACATACATTGCCCTAAGACGCTGACAATAAAGCTCATACGTTTCATCAAACTCTGCCTGCTTTTTGTCAATCTCCTTCTGAGTTGCAATAAGCTCCTCTTCCGTCTTTTTTATTTTATCCTGAATGGCATCAATCTCCGCCTGAAGAGAATCCCTTTGATCCTCAAGAGTGCTGAGCTTGTCCTTCAGCAAATTTATTTTTGACATCAAAGCGTTCAAGTATTCCTGAGTTTTGCTTTTTTGTGCGGCAAGCTCATCAATATGCTTTTGGGCGTTGCTGATTTCATTTTGAATTTTCTCTTTTTTATCCTGCAGTTCAGAGGTGCTTGTTGCCTGAGCCGTCATTCCAAAGGAGAAGGAGGCAAATATAAGCACAAGACTCATCAATACGGATATAATCTTATATCTTGATTTAAACATTGCTAATCTCACTGCCTTCTTTGTTAAGATACTTTCTCATTGTAACAAGTGAACCGCCGACGCCGCACACAATACCGATAAGAACAAATATACCAAGCATCGGCAAAGCATAATCGGTAAAGGCAATTGCTTTCAGGTTAAGAGATGACAACAGGTCGCCGAACTGATTAATTGCCAGCTCGTACAATCCCCATACCAATCCCAGCGCCACAACGCCGGAAACAATGCCGAGAATCATACCCTCAATAACAAAGGGAAATCTTACAAAATTATTTGTAGCACCTACTGATTTCATAATGCTTATTTCAAGTCTGCGGCTGTAAACCGTGAGCCTGATTGTATTGGATATAATAAACAGTGAAATCAAAAACAGCACTGCAACAATAACAATGGCAATTACCGTAATACCCTGCCTGATTGAAACAAGCTTTTGTGCCAAATCCTTGTTTTCACGTATAATGTCAACATGGTCAACCTTGTTAAGCTCATCAACGGTTTGGTCAAACATATCAAGGTTTTCCACCGTAACCTTATAGGCGTCCGGCAACGGAATATCGTTGCTTACATCTTTAAAGAATTCTGCCTCAGCCTTTCCCATTGTGCCAAGCTGCTCCTCCCACGCAACCTCTTTTGAGACAAATTCAACCTTTTGGATATTTCCTATTTTTTTGATTTCGCTTTCCATTTCGGCAAGCTGTTCATCGGTTGCATCGTCTACAGCGTAAACCATAACAACATTTTCTTCCTCAATTCTGGCAAGGAGGGAGTCAATGTTGAGGAATATCATTGACGCAGTGCCAATAAGCACCAAGCAGCTCATAAGCACACAGATTGACGCCAGAGACATCATCCTGTTTGTCCATACGTTACGAAAGCCCTCTTTAGTGAGGTATTTAATACTTGAACCGGTCATTATTCCTCACCTCCTGCTTTTACGTCACCGTCTGTTTTTGAATCGGAAGAAATCACATCTTCAAGATTATCAAAGATATCGTCCAGCTCCACCTTATCGATTGACACATTTTCCTCAAAGAAGAACATATCCGTGTCCTCCTTAGGTGTGGAGCTTTCAAACTGAGCGTGTGTCGGGTCCGGAGTATCTGACACAACCTCTCCGTTTTTGATAACAATTACTCTTCTTTGGAAGGAACGAACAAGGTCGTGCTCGTGAGTAACCATAATAACCGTTGTGCCGGCATTGTTAATTTTAGTGAGAAGTCCCACAATTTCGTGGCTCATTTCAGGGTCAACATTACCGGTAGGCTCGTCCGCAATAATAACCTTTGGGTTGTTAACAAGTGCTCTTGCCAATGAAACCCTCTGCTGTTCACCGCCGGAAAGCTCGTTTGGCATACATCTTGCCTTTTGTGAAAGGCCCACAAGCTGAAGAATATACGGTACCCTTTTTCTTATTTCCTTTTCCTTGGCACCGATAACGCGCATGGCAAATGCAACATTATCATAAACACTCATTTTTGGAATCAGGCGGAAATCCTGAAATACAATGCCCATATCACGTCTGTAATACGGCACCATTTTTTTCTTTAATGTGGCAGAGGAATACTCATTAAAAATAATCTCGCCCTCGGTGGGCTTTTCCTCGTGCATAATAAGCTTTAAAAAGGTGCTTTTACCGGCACCTGACGAGCCGACAACAAATACGAACTCGCCGTCCTCGATTTTAATATTGACATTGGACAAAGCATGGGTTCCGTTGCTGTCATAAACTTTTGATACGTTTCTAAATTCAATCACGGTTTTTACCTCTTATTTTTACAATTTATGCAGTTATAAAAATCCCATAACTGCATACCTTCACATATTACCTACTATATAATATCTCAACTTATAAGATAAATCAAGACTTTTTCGTTACTCTTTTGTAAACAAATAAAGGAAAGAAAAAACACCGCAGTGGAAAAAGTACCCACTGCGGCAGAAAAATCAATATTTAATCGGGCTTGACGCCAAGTATTTATTAACCATAAGAGCTACTTTAAAAACAATAGCGTCATCAAATTCCCTCAGGTCAAGGCCTGTAAGCTTTTTAATCTTCTCAAGCCTGTAAACAAGCGTGTTTCTGTGAACAAAGAGCTTACGTGAGGTTTCCGAAACGTTAAGATTATTTTCAAAAAACTTTTGAATTGTAAACAGAGTTTCCTGGTCAAGGGACTCAATTGAGCCGCGCTTGAAAACCTCCTTTAAAAACATATCGCAAAGAGTTGTGGGAAGCTGATAAATAAGACGGGCAATACCCAAATTCTCATAGCTGATAATTGTTTTTTCGGTATCAAATACCTTTCCT
>CAMBQD010000130.1 GCA_945869905.1 uncultured Clostridia bacterium
TTCATCGTCGGCTCTGTCAAAAGCCTCTTTGTGATATTTTTTTTCTAACATATGATGAATTTTGTAGCGTTGCACAAAAAAACATTGACATATTTGTACAAGGTCTACAAATGCACCTCTCTTTTATGATACTTGTTAAGGGTATACTAACATTATTTTAATTTTTTTGCAACAAATATAACTAAATTTTAATGTGAAGCATTTGACAAATCGTTAAAAAGTGATATACTTAAAGTGTAAAGTGAGCCGTTGCTCACAGTAAAATATATTAAGGGGGATTAACCAATGGATACAAGATTTGCTATTTCAGAGTATCCTGATGCAGCCGTTCTTACAGCTCAGCTGGACGCGCTCATCAAAAAACCAATTTATTCAATCAACCGTAACGCTCTTAAGAAATACGAGGAAGAGTATTTTAACAAAAAGTGCGCTAAGTCAAAGGAAATGATTGCCGAAGCAAAGCAGATTATTCCCGGCGGTGTTCAGCACAACCTTGCTTTTAACTATCCTTTCCCAATCGTTATGACAAAGGCTAAGGGCAATAAGCTCTATGATATCGACGGTAACGAGTATTACGATTTCCTTCAGGCAGGCGGCCCAACAATCATCGGTTCAAATGATGATGTTGTAAAGGAAAAGGTTAAGGAGCTTCTTGATGACTGCGGTCCTTCAACAGGTCTTTTCCATCCGTACGAGTACAAGCTTGCCAAGAAGATTTCCGAGTGCGTTCCTTCAGTTGAGATGTTCCGTATGCTCGGCTCAGGTACAGAGGCTTGTATGTGCGCTGTACGTGTTGCTCGTCTTGCAACAGGTCATAAGAACATCATCAAGATGGGCGGCGCTTATCACGGCTGGTCAGATCAGCTTGCTTGGGGTATGCGTGTTCCGGGCACACTTAACCTTCAGTCACACGGTGTTCCGCTTTTCGTATTTAAGCATACACAGGAATTCTTCCCCAATGACCTTAAGAGTCTTGAGAAAAAGCTTATACTTAACAAATTCCGCGGCGGTACTGCTGCTGTATTCATTGAGCCAATCGGTCCTGAGTCAGCAACACGTCCTGTAGATAAGGACTTCCCGAAGGGTGTTCAGGCACTTTGCCGTAAGTACGGTGCGCTCCTTGTTTGTGACGAGGTTGTATCAGGCTTCCGTATCGGTCTTTCAGGTGCTCAGGGCTATTATGGTATTGACCCTGATATCACAATCTTCGGTAAGATTATTGCCGGCGGTTATCCCGGTGCAGGCGGTATCGGCGGACATAAAGAGGTTATGAAATATCTTGGCGCAGGTCTTGATAAGGCTGAGGGCAAGAAAATTCATAAGGCTATGTGCGGCGGTACAATGGCTGCTACACCTATTTCCTGCTGTGCAGGTTACACAGTAATCTGTGAGATTGAAAAGAGAAATGCCTGTCAGGTTGCAGGTCATATGGCTGACAGACTTGTTAAGGGTATTAATGAGTCAATCAAGAAATATGACCTTCCGTTCGTATGCTACAATATCGGCTCTGTATGTCACCTTCACACAGTTGCAACAATGCACTTTAAGGTTGACTGGAAGAGACCTTGGACAATTCCTAACACTCTTAAGCAGACCGGTATCCGTCAGACAGAGATGCAGTATATGGGTGCTGCTTATATGGCAGAGGGTCTTGTAACTCTTGCCGGTTCACGTCTTTATACTTCAAGCGCTTATACAGAAGAGGATATTGATGAATGTATCCGTCGTTTTGACAAGGTACTTTCACAGTGCGAATTGATTGAAGACTAATTCCAATAGTTTAGGGAGCGGGTGTACTCGCTCCCTTTAGTACCATTAGATAAGTAAAAATTTATAGGAGAAAATTTATGGCTTACGAAATTGAAGAGGCTAAAAGATTAGTTGTTGAGGCCGGTAAAAAGCTTCTTGAAACAGGCTTAATCGCACGTACCTGGGGCAATGTTTCTGCAAGGATAAGTGATACACAGTTTGTTATTACTCCTTCGGGACGTGCTTATGACACTCTTACTCCCGATGAGGTTGTGGTTGTTAATATTGACGATTGCTCACATGAGGGTGACATTAAGCCTTCATCGGAAAAGGGTATTCACGCCGACTCATATAAGCATCATCCCCTTGTTGATTTTGTTATTCACACTCACCAGAAGGCTGCCACCATTGTAAGCATTACCGGTATGGAAATCAGGAATGTTTATAACGAGTTCAAGCCTGTACTGGGTGATGTTGTTCCCGTAGCAGAGTATGCTATGTCCACCACAACTCCACTGCGTAAAAAGGTGGAAAAGTGCATTATGATGAATCCAAGCTGTCGTGCAATTATGCTTAAGCACCACGGTACACTTTGTATGGGTAACAGCTATGAAGAGGCCTTTGAGGTTGCCGAAACCTTGGAAAAATGCTGTGAAAAGGTTATTAAGGATAATTACCTCCGTCATTCCTGGGAGAAGGAATATTCTGAGGAGGCTAAGAGAAATTATTTCCTTAAAAAGAATAATGCAGGCTCAATGCCTGAGTCAATCTGTGACCTTGGCTCCTCAGTAAGAAACGGCAATATCTTCACTCTTACATATGACGGCGGTAAAACCGTTGACGTTGATATTGAAACAGGTCTTGCAGTAAGCGGCATTGCACCAAAATGCGCTAAAATCCACAGAGCAATATACAATGAAGAGGATTGCACAATGATTAATCATCTGACTAATCCTTATGTTGTTGCCGCCTCCTGCCTTGGTGAAACAATGTATCCTATGATTGATGACTTTGCTCAGATTGTAGGTATTGATGTTAAGAATTGCCCTTGGATTGACGGCGATACAGACGAGTGTGCAGATGAAATCGGTGAGGCAATTGACGGCAGAAACGCTGTTCTTATTCAGGGCAACGGTGCACTTGTTACCGGCAACAGTGCAGGCGATATGCAGGCACTGGAGCTTATTATGGAAAAGGGATGTGAGGCAATGGTGGATGTTGATATCTTTAACCGTCCTCATTATGTTCCAAAAGCAGAGTGCTTTATTATGAGAACTGTTTACCTTGCAAAATACTCAAAGCAGATTAATAAATAAATAAGAAAAGATAACATTCAACAAATCACACGTAGGAGAGGCTATCATCCTCCAAAGTAGCGGCGAACTGTGTTCGCCAAAGGGTTGATTGATAAAATCGCCCCTACGGTAAGCGTTAATATTAAAAAACAATAATCTGTAACAAAAAACTGCTCCGATTTAATCGGAGCAGTTTTTCCATATATACTATTTTGCTAATTTCTTTATTGCGTTAAAGCTTTCGGCACTGATGATATGTTCAATCCTGCAGGCGTCCTCAACTGCTGTTTTTTCATTAACGCCAAGGCTTATCAGCCAGTCTGACAGTATTGTGTGGCGCTCATACATTTTTTCGGCAATTTTAAGTCCGCTTTCAAGCAATGTAATATAGCCGTTTGAGTCCACATCAATATAACCGTTTTCCCTTAAATTTTTCATAGCAATACTGACGCTGGGCTTTGAATATTCCAGCTCGTTTGCTATGTCAATTGAACGGACGGTACCTTTTTTATGCTTTATTATCAATATGGTTTCCAAATAATTTTCAGCAGATTCATGGATTTTCATAATCGCACATCCAATACAAATTTAGTCATTTATAATTATAGCACGAAAGTATGTCATTTTCAAGTTGCTTAAAGCATATAGTCTTATAAGTAAAATAATTAAAAATGTTAGCCTGTACTATTGACAAACAAGTTAGTTGGTGCTAACATATACGCAGTTAGAAAAAACTAACTGCGTATTGTTTGATATGATAAAAAAGAAACATTACGGAGGATAAAATGAAAACATTAAAGCAAATTAAGGTCGGCGGCTCAGCAACGGTAGTAAAGCTTCACGGAGAGGGGGCTGTTAAGCGCCGTATTATGGATATGGGTATTACAAAGGGTGTTAAAATCACTGTCAGAAAGGTTGCACCTTTGGGTGACCCAATTGAAGTAAATGTCAGAGGATATGAGCTTTCACTGAGAAAAGCCGATGCGGATATGATTGAAGTTCAGTAGTTAATTCATGGGGAGTCCCCAGGTTTTTGTAAACAGAGGTTAGTTGAAACTAACTAACATAGGTAAGGAATTAAATATGGAAATTA
>CAMBQD010000131.1 GCA_945869905.1 uncultured Clostridia bacterium
TACCGTAAAGAACGAATGATACGCCGCCGATAACAGCAGTAGGCATAAGGTTAATGCAAGCCGCAAACTTTGGTGAGAAGGAGAAGATGATTGCAAAGTAAGCTGCAATTCTTACTACTCTTGGGTCATAAACCTTTGAAAGAGCAAGCACACCTGTATTCTCACCGTAGGTTGTGTTAGCAGGGCCGCCGAAAAGTGATGCAAGGATTGTGGCACAACCGTCACCTGCAAGTGAACGGTGAAGACCCGGATCAGCAATGTAGTTCTTACCGCAGGTAGCACCGATAGCTGAGATATCGCCGATATGCTCCATCATAGTAGCAAGTGCGATAGGCATAATAGCAATAATTGCGGAAACAGCCTTTGCACCGTCGTGAACACCGCCGAATACTGTTGAGCTCCACTCAATCGGGAAGCCAATCCATGCGGCATCCTTAAGTGCCTGAAGCTTGTCTGCTGAGAACAGGAGAAGATTTGCATTTCCGTTAACGGCAATGAATGTTCCGCTGCCTTCAACAACAATCTCCTGACCCATAGTAAGTGCAAGTACAACTGCAACTGCAACCGAGCCAAGCAGTCCCAAAAGAATAGGAACAATCTTTGCCATACCCTTGCCGAAAATATTGAATATAATAATAAGAGCAAGAGCAACGATTGCAAGCCACCAGTTAGTCTGGCAGTTTGAAATAGCACTGGGAGCAAGTCCCAAGCCGATAGCAATAATGATTGGACCTGTTACAACAGGCGGGAAGAATTTCATAACCTTGTTAATGCCGATTATCTTAATAATAGCGGCAAGAACAAGATACAAAAGACCTGCACAGGCGACGCCCAAGCAAGCATAAGGAAGCATTTCCTTATTTGGTGAGCCGTCCTCAAGCATTGGGGCAATTGTTGCATAACCACCTAAGAAAGCGAAGGAGGAGCCCAAAAATGCAGGTACCTTAAACTTGGTGAACACGTGGAAAAGCAGTGTACCCAAGCCTGCCATAAGCAGTGTGGTGGCACCGTCAAGTCCTGTAAGAAGGGGAACAAGAACAGTTGCGCCGAACATTGCAAACATATGCTGGAAGCCCAAATCAATCATTCTTGGGGCTCCGAGCTTTCTTGCGTCGTAGATGCCGTCAGCACCTATTTTGATTTTTTCTTTAGCCATAATTTTCTCCTCAATATATTAAATTTATTTTGTGCCGAAAATTCTGTCGCCTGCGTCGCCTAATCCGGGAACGATATAGCCGTTCTCGTTAAGCCTCTCGTCCATACCGGCGCAGAAGATATCAACGTCAGGATGCGCCTCCTTAAGAGCTTCAAGGCCCTCAGGTGCGGCAATTATGCAAAGAAACTTGATTGAACGAGGCTTTCTGAGCTTAATTTGAGTAATTGCGTCAATTGCCGAACCGCCTGTTGCAAGCATCGGGTCAACAACAAAAACATCTCTTTCCTCAATATCCTTAGGTAATTTGCAGTAATACTCAACAGGCTTAAGTGTTTCCTCATCTCTGTAAAGGCCGATATGACCTACCCTTGCAGCCGGAACAAGCTCAAGAGCACCCTCAACCATACCAAGACCTGCACGAAGAATGGGAACGAAAGCAAGCTTTCTGCCGGCAATCACCTTGCAATCGGCAATTCCGCAGGGAGTAGTTACCTTCTTCTCCTTAAGAGGCAAATCCCTTGTTGCGTCATAAACCATCAGCATTGCAATTTCGTTTACAAGGTCACGAAATTCCTTTGTGCTTGTTTCAACATCACGCAGAATACTAAGCTTATGCTGAATAAGCGGATGGTCCATAACAACTACTTTTCTTGACATACGCATAAACCTCCAACATTATATTTTATCTTTCAAATAATATCATAATAAGTCACAATAGACAAGAAAGGTTACATTATTGTAATTATTTTTTCTTTTGTTAAATAAAATACAAAAAATAAGGAGGGCTAATGCCCTCCTTTAGAAAATATTTTATTGTGAGTATGATATCCTTCGCTACAATATCTTAAAAAGGCTCTGAATAATTAGGGTTTTCACAATTATAGCTGGTGGCAAATTCATACATATCGGTTTTTGAATTATAGGAATACACATTACAGCGGTTATCATCATAATCCTCATAGGTATCCTTTTCCTCGTCATAGTAGTAGTCCCCTGTATCAAAGGCATACTGAGAGTGTAGCTTTTCTCTTTCCGCAGGTGAAAGGCTGTTATAGTATTTCTCAAGAACTCTGCAGGCTTTATCCGTTGAATAGTTATAGGTGCGAAAATCCTTATCAGGCTTATAGACAACATCCGATTTATAATCATCAATATTATTGAGATTAAAGCAGTCGGAATACTTATCCCTTATGCTGAGCATAATCAAGGTTCTTGCCTCCTTGGCTACCTTATGGTCGTCGCAATCGGCAAGCTCTATAATATTTATTACCGACGAATCGGACAGGCTGTCAACATAATGAACGTCAATTGTGTCAAGCCTGCCGTCATTATAGGCACTGACATTGTATTTAACTATCATTGCGTCAACATTTGTAAATGCAAGGGCAATAAACATTGCACTGCAGATGACAATTATAGGCTGCATATAGCTGATTTTCGGTGCAAAAATGTGAATCAGATAAAACAGAATAATTACAAATATCATTATCATAAATACAGATACAAGAAGTCTGTTTTTAGACAAGCCGAAAATTTCTATATTCAGCTTCATTTTTGCCATAGCGGTTATTAAGATAACCACGGTGAAAATCAAAATAAAGGAAGAAAGTATTTTTACAGGCGTTGGAATTTTTCCCCTTACTCTTTTTGTAAGAATATTTGCAAGGGCAATTATTATCATATTAATTACGCATATTGCAAACATTTCAAAAAATCCGCGTCTTGCATAAACGCTGGCACTGTAGCTGTAGCCCTCAGGCAAAATACCTGAAAATGCACTGAAAAAATATGCAAGCTGAGAAAAGAGATAAACAATGTATGTTATGGAAATAACGCTTAAAAACGACACTGTAACAGGGCTTTGAACAATTCCCTTATACTTCTTTCCTGTTGTAGTTTTTTCCAATTTATCGTTGTATTTCTTTGAAACGGCGTAAAAAATCAAATATGGTGTTACGGCAAGTGCCAACAGGATTTCAAGCAAATAAATGCCGATATTTTTAAATATTACCTTTACGAGATTTTCAAATGCGGCGTCACTGCTGGAAAGCAGCGGAACAATAACCAGCAGTGCAGGAATTGCAAGTGCAATACCGATTAGTACATTCTTGCAGGCTTTACCCTTTGACACCTCTCTGCCGTAAGCACCGGTGATATGGGGTGCATCGGAAATTGGTGAAACAAACACACTCCTAAGGGCATCAAATAGCATTTTGTAGCTACCTTGATTGTGGCAGAACACACCGCTTATTCCACAGACATAAATACCGAAAAGCGCCAACACCAAAAATACCATAATTGAATTAATCATCAAATCCTTATGCAGTGAAAAGGTAACCGCACCTGCAAGGGATAAGGCTCCGCAAATATAGGTGAAGGCAGACGCTTTATTTTTTCTCTCAAAGAGATAAACCGTCATCACGGCGAATAATGCCGTAAAGGCAAGTGTAAAGCCTAAATTAAAGCCGTGAAAGAACACGAAATCAACTATCAAAAAGCCAACAATCAAAAATAAAAGGGCAAAAATTAAATCACGTTTTTTCAGTTTAATTTTAGGCTCATTCTTTTTTTCGGTTGTTTGTCCGGGTGGGTTATAATAGATATTATTCTGCACATCGTTATCCATATCTTCTACTCCTTTACAAATTCAAGTATATCCCCCGGCTGACAGTCAAGCACATCGCATATTGACTCAAGGGTAGAAAAGCGAATTGCCTTTGCCTTGCCGGTTTTAAGTATTGATAAATTTGCCTGTGTAATGCCGATTTTACCTGCAAGCTCCTGTGAGGACATTTTGCGCTTTGCCAGCATTACGTCTAAATTTACTACTATTGCCATAATGCCCTCCTATATTGTTAAATCATTTTCATCCTTGATTTTAATTGCAGCCTCAAAGATGTTTTTAACTACTCTTACCACAAGTCCCATAAAGCCTGCACCTGCCGCAAGCAAAATAAGACCTAAGCCCATACCGTAATTGA
>CAMBQD010000132.1 GCA_945869905.1 uncultured Clostridia bacterium
GTTCCGCTGTCCCCGTTTATTTCTATAAAATCATCAACCTCAAAGGGCTTGTCAAAAATTATGATAAAGCCGGAAAGCATATTTTCCACAGTATCCTTACAGGCAAATGCCACTGCAACGCCGCCTATACCCAGCGCCGCAAAAATTCTCGAGGCAGATATACCGAACTGCTCCAGCACAAGAAGTCCCGCAATTACGGCAATAACCGCCTTTAAAACATTATTGATAAATTTTTCGGCGGTTTTTCTCGCCTTGGAATCATCACCCTTATGAGTAAAGGAATAATCACTGTTAATAAGATTTACTGCAAACCAAGCAGTAAGACAGATAAAAGCAAGCTTTAATATCAGCAAAGCCGTGCCGACAATTTTGCCTGTGGGCACTGCAATTTCCGTACCTATATACAATCCGAGAAAGCACAGAAAATATGACAGTGGCTTTGAAAGGCTTTCATTAATTGCGCTTTGAGCATTTTTGCTTTTTCTGAAAAACACTTTTGTGATTATCCAAATAACTCCCTGTGAAAGCTTATTCCTGAATATGAAAGAAAGGGCAACAACCGCCAGTGCTGTAACAAGCCTTATAAGCATTTCCCGCTCGCTTTCAACGCCTTCGATTGAGTCAGCCATCTTTTTTAAAAGTGAAAAAACTGTTTCCAAATCATCATCCCCTGTTAACAAGAAAAAGAGGTGCCGAGCACCTCTTTTATTTTAACTCTCAACAGGTCTTCAGTCAAGCACCTGATAGTAGGAAGAGAAATTATTTAATTTTTCTTCAAATTTGTCCTTTGGCTGCTCCTTTGGAACCTCAACAGGATATTCACCTGTAAAGCAGCCGTTACAAAAACCGCAGGAGGATTTTTCAGCCAGCTTATTTGTGGACTCAACCGAAAGATATCCAAGGCTGTCAACGCCTATTTCCTTTGCAATTTCTTCTACCGTATCAAAACGGCAGGCAATAAGATTTTCCTGTGAATCAACATCGGTTCCGAAAAAACAGGGGTATTTAAACGGCGGCGAGGAAACGCGCATATGCACCTCTTTCGCCCCTGCCTCACGCAAAAGATTTACTATGCGTGCACAGGTGGTTCCGCGTACAATGGAATCATCAATCATAATAACACGCTTGCCACAGATATTTTCCTTCACCACATTAAGCTTAATTCTCACTGCGTCCTCACGCTGATGCTGAGAGGGCTGAATAAAGCTTCTGCCTATATACCTGTTTTTGATAAAGCCAATACCATAGGGTATGCCGCTTTCATAAGCATATCCCAAGGCAGCGTCAAGCCCCGAATCAGGTACGCCGATAACAATATCCGCATCAACAGGATGCTCCTTTGCAAGAAAGGCGCCTGCTCTCATTCTGGCATGCTGAACCGACGAGCCTTCTATTACAGAATCCGGACGTGCAAAATAGATATATTCAAATACACAGATATTTCCTTTTTTACCGCAATGAGTTTCAATGGATTTTACTCCGTCAGTACCGATTACAACAATCTCACCCGGTTTAACATCTCTGATAAATTTTGCGCCCAATGTATCAAGAGCGCAGGACTCGGAGGCAACAATATATGCCCCGTCATGGGTTTTTCCTATGCAAAGAGGTCTAAAGCCGTTGGGGTCACGAAATGCAATCAGCTTTGTTGCAGTCATAACAATACAGGAATATGCGCCCTTAAGGGTGTACATAACCTTTTTTATTGCATCCTCAGTGTTTTTACTGGTAAGACGCTGAGAAACAATGGAATAAGCAATCGACTCTGTATCAGACGTACCGTGAAAAATACCGCCCTTAAGTTCAAACTGCTTTCTAAGGTCAGGGGCATTAACAAGGTTTCCGTTATGAGCCACCGCCAAATTACCTTTTATATGACGTATAACAAGGGGCTGAATATTATTGGCATTTTTACCTCCCGTAGTTGAGTAACGAACGTGACCGATTGCCATATTTCCCATACCCAAATGCTCAAGCCTTGACTGGGTAAACACATCCGGTACAAGCCCATCACCCCTGTGATGCCTGAACACGCCGTCGTCGTTTACTGCAATACCGCAGCTTTCCTGCCCGCGATGCTGGAGTGCGTACAGGGCAAGGTAAGCCGACTGGGCAACGTAGGTGGTTTTATTTTCAAAAATGCCGAATACTCCGCATTCTTCGTGAAGATTGTTAAACATAGACTTTAAATACTCCTGTTAATTTGGTGTATAAAGATTTGCATACGGTCTTGAGGTTGCAGGTATCAATTTCCTGAAGGGCTTTGACATAATCCTGTCAAAATCCCCGTCAAAATATTTGCAATACTTTTTAACATATGATGCCAGCTCCTTTTTATCTGTTTCATCAAGGCTGACAATTTTAATATTAGGGCTTAAATTTTCCTTTGGGAAATTACCTCTTACAAAGATTTTTCCGCCATGCATACCCGAGGCACAGTGAGTACCGAAAAGCTTTTCACCTCTTTTAAGGTCAATACCTAAAAGTACGATTGTACCCCCCGCCATATATTCGCCTAAAAACGAGCCTGCGTTTTTGCCGATAACAAGCACGGGACGCATACTGCGAAATTCCTTCATATGAATACCGCCTCGGCAGGCGACATTATCTCTTATATATATCTGACCGTCACGCATACCGTAGCCCATAGCGTCACCTGAATGGCCGTGAACAACAATTTCTCCGCCGTTCATTGTATTGCCTACAGCATCCTGACAGTTACCGTATACAACAACCCTTCCGCCGTTAAGATAACACGCCATATCGTTACCCGGTGTGCCGTGTACCTCAATGGTTTTACCCTCGTCTAAAGCACAGCCGATATAACGCTGACCGTTAACGTCCTTCACAGTGACCTTACTGTGTGTGGCAAGCTCCTGCTTAATCAAGTCATTTACCAGCTCATAACGGGTAAGTCCTGCCTCAATGGTCATATCTGAACTCCCCCTCTCAGTTTAGTAATCCTTGTGTCCCTGTCAAACAGGAAAACACTTGGTTCCTCCATTATATCTCCCTGAAGGGAATCAATGGAAACCTTATTGGAAATAAGATTAGTATATATGCCGGCATTTTGGCTTGAATTTATAAGCACATATCCCACAAGCCTGTCACCCTCAAACACTAAGCGTTTATAGGTGTCACCGGATTTTTTAACCTTTTCGGTATACTGCTCACCCTGTGCATTAATAAGACCGCAGGTGCAAATTCTCAGCTCGAAAAAGTCAATGGCATTTACGGAATATGTACCTCCCACGGTAACATCCTCTCCTGCCATTTGAGCACCGGCAACATTACCCTGCTGTACTGCATTGGGCCACAGAGCAATAATCTTCTTTGAGCCGTCAAGCATATCCACCGATACACAGCAATCACCTGCCGCATAAATATCGCCGTTACTTGTCTGCATTGTTTGAGTATCTGTAATGATACCTCTGTTAACCTCAAGCCCAGCCTTTTCCGCCAGCTCCGTCTGAGGTCTGACACCAACGGCAAGAATAAGCAAATCACAGGGTAATTTTTTGCCGTCCTTAAGGGTAACGGCAGTTATTTGCTTTCCCTTTGAGGTTGCTTTAACGACGGTGTTGCCAAGATGGAATTTAATGCCGTTATTTTCAAGATGCTTTTTAACCAGCTTTGATGACTGAGCATCAAGTATTGACGGCAGAACTCTCGGTGAAAGCTCAACCACATCTACACTTTTACAAATTTTCACAAGGCCTTCGGCGGCCTTCATACCTATAAGACCTGCGCCGATTACCACTGCTCTTGTACTGCTTCCTGCAACCTTTTTTACATTTTCAACTGCCATAAGGTCCAAAAATGTAAGGGCGTTTGCTTTACCCTTAACATTTTCCATTGGCGGAACAAAGGGCTTTGAGCCTGTGCAAAGGCAAAGCTTATCATATGGATAGCTTTTTCTGCCTGCCTTTACTGTTTTATTTTCCGTATCAATAGCAGTTACCTTACAGCCGGTTACAACATCAATCTTCTTTTCCTTATAAAACGACGGCTTGCGCAGTGCCATATCGCTTTTCTTTACCTTGCCTTTAAGGTAATAGCTGATTGATGGACGGGAATAAGGCATATATGCCTCCTCCGTAAGCAATGTTACAGTGCCCTGTAAATCAG
>CAMBQD010000133.1 GCA_945869905.1 uncultured Clostridia bacterium
TTTGGCTGTGTTCCAAAAGCAAAAATCACAGACAAAAAAATCATATATAAAAGCCCTGTTTATTTCACCCCGTTAAACCGTGACGGCAGTATAGACGCAAATGCCGTGGCTGATATAATTATGAGCGAATATAAGGCCGCAGGAATAGACAGGTCAAGGCTTAATTCAGGTGCAGTGATAATAACCGGAGAAAGCTCCAAAAAAGAAAATGCTCAGGCAGTACTGCACAGCATTTCCGAATTGTCCGGTAATTTTGTTGCCGCACAGGCAGGAGCAGAGCTGGAGAGCTTTCTTGCAGGCAAGGGTGCAGGTGCAGATGTTATCAGTGCAGATACAGGGAAAATCGTTGCTAATATTGACATCGGCGGCGGAACAACTAATATTTCCTTTTTTGAAAACGGCGAATGTGTTGACGACTGCTGTCTTAATATCGGCGGAAGACTTGTAAAATTTGAAAACGATAGGGAAATTGTATCAAGCACCGTTAAGCCTCTTTACAGTCAATGCAAAAGCATAAATGAGCTTTGCGAAAAAATGGCAGACGCAATCTATAAAGCAATCACAGAAAAAAGAGTAGATGATTATTTAATAACCGACCATTTGCCAAAGGGTAAGCATATACCTCAAATCGTAACCTTTTCGGGCGGTGTGGGCGAATGTATTTACGGCGATTACAAAGCCGACTGCTTTAACGACATAGGAGTTTTACTGGCAAACGCCGTAAGAAAGCGTTTTTCTGCCTTTGACGGAGAAATAATCAAGCCTAAAAATCCAATTCGCGCCACCGTAATAGGCGCAGGGAATTTCAGTATGGAAATAAGCGGAAGCACAATTCAGCTTGCCGACAGGATAAACCTACCCATAAAAAATCTTGAATGTATAAGCGATTTGAAAAGCATTGGCGGCAATCCCTGTGCCATATGTCCCGCCACGGAAAAATCGCCGAGCTTTGATTATATAAATACTCTTGCGCTTGAAATCACGCAGGCTTGTAAAAAATTAATAGAAAATGATATCCCCATTGTTGTGATAACAAAATACGACGTATCAAAGGCATTAGGCATCTGCTTAAAAAGAAGGCTGCCTGAGGGATATCCTTTTATCTGTGCAGACGGTATTGACTGTGCAAGGGGCGATTACATAGATATCGGTCAGCCTGTTGCAGGCGGCAAGGCAGTGCCGGTGGTAGTAAAAACTTTAGTTTTCGGAGGATAGAATGAAATTATCTGTTAAGCTTTTTGGAGCAAGCTATGATTTTAAATCAGTTAAGGAGGTTATGGCTAAGGCAAACGAGCAAAAAAGCGGCGACACTCTTGCAGGTATAGGTGCAAGGGACGCCAAGGAGCGTATTGCCGCCAAATACGTGCTTGCCGATTTAACTGTTGAGGAAATCACAAATTCCCCTGCCGTTGCATATAGCGACGACTGCATTACACGTATTATCATTGATGATTTAAACCGTCAGGAATATGATAAAATTAAAGCTCTTACCATTGGCGAGCTTAGGGAAAAAATACTTGATAACTGCATTTCAGGTAAAGAAATACTCAAAATGGCAGAGGGTATGTCCAGCGAGGTGATTGCCTGTCTTGCAAAGCTTATGGGAAATTTGGACCTTATGTATGTTTCACGCAAGCTGCAAATTACAGCCCACTGTAACACCACCATCGGTGAACGGGGCACCTTTGCCGTAAGGCTTCAGCCAAACCATCCCACAGACGACGTTAAGGGTGTAACGGCGTCGCTTTTGGAAGGGCTGTCATACGGTGCAGGTGACGCAGTAATAGGTCTCAATCCTGCAATAGACACAGTGAAAAGCACCTCTGATATATTAAATCTTTTTAATGATGTTAAAACAAGGCTTGAAATACCCACACAAATCTGTGTACTGTCACACATCACCACTCAACTGGAGGCACTTAGACAGGGCGTACCAATGGATTTGTGCTTTCAGTCAATAGCGGGCTCTGAAAAGGCACTCGCCTCCTTCGGCACAAATATTGACCAGCTGGCAGAGGCTAATGCTGTCCACAGCACAGGGACCCAATTATATGTATTTTGAAACCGGTCAGGGCAGTGAGCTTTCCTCCGCCTCCAACAACGGTGCCGACCAGCTTGTTATGGAGTCAAGATGCTACGGATTGGCAAGGCATTACAATCCATTTTTGGTAAACACAGTTGTGGGCTTTATCGGTCCGGAATACATATATGACTCAAAGGAGTTAATCAGGGCGGCACTGGAGGATAACTTTTGCGGACATATGCACGGTCTGCCTATGGGATGTGACATCTGTTATACAAATCATATGAAGGCTGACCAAAATGACAGTGACAGCCTGCTTGTTATGCTGGCTAATGCAGGATGTCATTATGTTATGGGTATTCCTCAATCCGATGACGTTATGCTGATGTACCAGTCAACATCGTATCACGATATAGCGGCAATAAGGGAAATGCTGGGACTTACTCCTATAAAGCCCTTTAAGGAATGGCTTGAAAAATACGGAATTTGGGAAAACGGCAGGCTTGGAAAAAATGCCGGCAATCCAAGAGTATTTTTATAAGGAGGTATACTATGAAGGACTATTTTGACTCACTGTGCGACGCCACCCCTGCAAGACTGCAGATAGGCAGAGCGGGAAGCAGGTACAAAACAAAAAGCTTTCTTGATTTCAGAGCCGCCCATGCCGCCGCAAACGACGCAGTTATGACTGAAGTCGGCAAAGAAACAATTGAACGGCTGGGGCTTTTTGAAGTAAAAACAAAATGCTCGGATAAATACGATATGCTCACACGTCCGGATTGGGGCAGGATTTTTGAGCCTGACACTCAGGAGTATTTAAAGAACAACGCCACGATAGGAGCCGATGTTCAAATATACTGCGGTGACGGACTTTCCGCTCCGTCAATTAACGCTAATATTCCCGGCCTTTTGCCGATGCTTACAATGGCACTGGAGGATGACGGAATAACGGTGGGTAAGCCGTTTTTTGTAAGATATTGCAGAGTTAATACTGCAAGAACAATAGGTCCCCTTCTTGATGCAAAGGTTGTATGCGTGCTTATCGGAGAACGTCCGGGTTTACTTACAGACGAAAGTATGTCCGCATATATTGCATATAAGCCGCACCCCGATATGAGCGAAAGCGACTACACGGTTGTTTCTAACATCAGCCGTTTCGGTATGCCGCCTGTTGAAGCAGGGGCATATATATCCGATATAATTAAAGCTATACTAAAGCAAAAAACAAGCGGTCTTGGATTGGTATTATAAGCACAACCCCCACACACTTAAATTAAAGTGTGTGGGGGTAATATTTTAGAAAGAATTTTTATTTTACTTTAAAATTATTCATATCTGCCGATTTTAAGAACTTTTCCTAAAGCTCCTACTGTCAGTGACACAGCTCCTATAATCATAAAGGCATAATTCAGTCCTAACAATGAATCAATAGTCGGAACAACAAGCAGTGACAGCCCTATTCCCATGGGTATACCCGACGACACTGCCGTAATACCGTTTGCCCTTTTATCACCTTGGGGCGTGCTTACAATAACGTGCATCATATCAATTAAAGCCACAACAGCAAAGCAAATACAGAAATAATTATTTTTTTCATAATGACTCCTTACTTTATGACTCCTTACTTTCCTTCAAAAGGCTCAACCTCAAAGGAAAATTCCAATGGTCTAAAATAGCCGAATTTTATCATATGCTCCTTAGACGGAATAGGTCCGCAGCTGCCTGAGCCCGTTCCGCGTACGTAGCCGTCAACTGCCGCAAATGTTGTATCGGTATCGGGCAAATCCTCAATGTGACTTGCTTTTTTCAGCTGATTGAGGGTGAAATGATTTGCATTAAAGCTGATAAATTTATTAAGTGCCGTAAATTTCAGACCCACACCGTCACTATTTGACAGGCTGCTGAAGCGAACATCTTCCCTGTTTCCCGAATCCTGGGGCTTAATATATTTATGTGCCATTTTTGAAACAGTGGTACTGTAAATTCCGATTGGTGAATGCTCCTTAAAATCCGAATAATTTTCCTTGGGACCTCTGCCGTAATACTTTACATTTTCAAAATCCTTTTTCAGCTCTGCGTGGACTCCGAAACGAGGCAGCTGA
>CAMBQD010000134.1 GCA_945869905.1 uncultured Clostridia bacterium
TTCAACACTTACAAGTGCCTTTACAGCCTCAACAAAGTCCTCAACAGGAATTTCCGGAATACAGAGTCTTCTGTGTGTGGACTGCATTCTTTCACCGTTTTTGTCAGGTCTGAAAAGCTGAACATTGCCGTCGGGAGTTCTATATGCCTTTAATCCCTCAAAGCATTCCTGAGCATAATGGAACACAAGGGCTGATGGGTCAAGAACAAGAGGCTGATAAGGAACTATTCTTGCATTGTGCCAGCCTTCGCCGGTTTTGTAATCCATAATAAACATATGGTCGGTGAAAATGTGACCGAAGCCCAGCTTGCCCTGTGGCTTTTCCTTAGGTGTCTTTGTGAGTTCATACTTGATTTCCATTTTATATTACCTCTTTTGTAATGAATTTGTTATTTAAAAGCTGTAGGAAACGATGATACCGCCGTCGGAGGCATAAAGGGAGTTAAGCCCTGACGCCTTGATAATTTCAACAGTGCCGAAATCGGCCTTGTCTGTAATTTTGCCTGCAACAAATTTTGCACGTTCCTCACAGCATACGTAGGACACAATCAGCTTTTCCTTGCTCAAATCCCTGCCGTCAACCGACTCTGCAATAAGATTTGCCATTTTTATCAATGCACGGTTGGTGGTTAAATCCTGACCTGAAAGGGAAATGTTACCCTCCTGAGTCCTTTTGCAAATCAGCTTAACGCGTATTTTTTCAAGCACCTTGGCGGCAAGTGCAAACAGCCTGCCGTTTGCCTTTAATGCGTCAAGACTTTCAAGGCAGAAAAATAAGCCTGTGTGATTAAGTATATAATCCTCAATGTACTCAACTATTTCGTCAAAGGGCTTATCCTCATCGCACAGCCTTTTAATTTCCTGTGCAACAATTGTTTCAAGTCCTGAGGTGGCAAGGGAGTTAAAAACGTAAATTTTTTTATCACTGCCGTTTTCTTCCTCATAAAGCATTTTGCCCTGAAGGGCGCTGTTGTACGTGCCGCTGAGCTTGTCGGTAATTGTCAGCACAAACACTGCGTCATAATCGCCCTCATAAGCATTTTTAAAGGCGTCGGGTGCAGGACAGGCTGACTTAGCCATACCGCCGTTGGCCTTCATTCTGGAGATAAAATCATCCTGATTAAAATTTTCGTCATCAAAGATGTTATAATCGGCAATCTCAAGAGAAAGGGGAACAACCTCAAAATTATCCCAGCTTTTCATTCCGGCTGTCAAATCACAGCAGCTGTCAACAACGATTTTATAACGCATACGGCACATTACCTTTCAGCATATTTTCTGTACTTTTTGTTAGGGAATATTATACTCTCTTTTTGTATCATAGTCAATAAAAATGCGACAGAATATTTTATTCTGTCGCATATATATTTAGCTCTCAATAATTTTTCTTGCGCTTTCTATTTGTGCGTCAATGCTTGCCTTGGCAGGTCCGCCGACGGCTATCCTGTCATTTACGCATTTTTCAAGGTTAATTGCCGTGTAAACATCACTGTCAAATACGTCGCATACCGCCTTGTATTCTTCAATGGGCAGTGTTTCAAGGGTAAGCCCCTTGTCAATACAAACGGCAACAAGCTCTCCCGTTGCCTTGTACGCGTCACGGAAGGGGAGTCCCTTTCCCACAAGATAGTCGGCGCAGTCGGTGGCATTTATAAATCCCTTTGCCGCCGCATTGTGCATATTGTCCTTAAGCACGGTCATTGTGTCAATCATAGGCGTAAAGGCATTAAGGCACATTTTTACAGTGTCAACCGCGTCAAAAATTGCCTCCTTGTCCTCCTGCATATCCTTGTTATATGCAAGGGCAATACCCTTCATAACAGTGAGCAATGCAGTTAAATCACCGAAAACACGTCCGCTTTTACCGCGTACAAGCTCCGCAATATCCGGATTTTTCTTTTGGGGCATAATGCTGGAGCCTGTGGAAAATGCGTCGTCCAGCTCCACAAACTTAAATTCCCAGCTGCACCACATAATTATTTCCTCGCTGAATCTTGAAAGATGCACCATAATAAGTGAAAGTGCAGATGCCAGCTCAATGCAGAAATCCCTGTCGGATACACCGTCAAGACTGTTTAAGCATATGTCGTCAAAGCCCAGCACTTCAGCCACCATATTTCTGTCAATGGGGTATGTTGTGCCTGCCAGTGCGCCACTGCCGAGAGGTAATACATTCATCCTCCTTTTAACATCCTTAAGCCTGTCCAAATCTCTGCAAAGCATTGCACAGTATGCCAAAAGATGATGAGCAAATGTGATGGGCTGAGCTCTTTGAAGATGAGTGTAGCCGGGCATAATTGTGTCCTTGTTTTCCTCTGCCTTGTTGCACAAAACACCTATAAGCTCCTTAAGCTTTTTACTGATTTCGTCAATTTCCTTTTTCAGCACCATTCTTATGTCCAGTGCAACCTGGTCGTTTCTTGACCTGGCGGTGTGCAGTCTTTTGCCTGTCTGTCCCAGCCTTGCGGTAAGCTCGCCCTCAATGAAGGTGTGTATATCCTCAGCCTCCATATCAATTTCAAGGCTGCCGCTTTTTATGTCCTCAAGTATTTCGCTGAGCCCCTGAACAATTTTTTCGCTTTCGCTCTTTTCTATTATACCTGTTGCCCCCAGCATTGTTGCGTGAGCAATACTGCCTTTAATATCCTCCTCAAACATTCTGCTGTCAAATTTTATTGAGGAGTTAAAATCATTGGTTTCCTTGGCAAGCTCCTTTTTGAACCTGCCCTTCCATAACTGTGCCATAATGAGCCCTCTCAGTGTGTGTTACGGCGGACTGTTAAAAAGTCCGCCGTTAATGTGTAATTATTCCTTGCCTTCCCTTTCAGCGTCAAGGAGTGCCTTAACCTTAATTGAAAGTCCGAAAAGATTGATAAATCCTGCTGAATCAGCCTGATTGTAAGCACCGCCGTCTTCACCGAAGGAGGCAATATTTTCATCATAAAGAGTGTAAGGCGATGTGATTCCTGCGTTAATGATGTTGCCCTTGTACAGCTTCAGCTTAACATCACCTGTAACGGTTTCCTGAGTTTTGTCAACAAAGGCGGAAAGAGCCTCACGCAAAGGAGTAAACCATAAGCCGTTGTAAACAAGCTCACCGAATTTCTGAGCAACAAGCTTTTTGTAATGTGAGGTTTCACGGTCAAGGGTAATCATCTCAAGAAGCTCGTGTGCCTTGTAAAGAATTGCACCGCCGGGAGTTTCATATACGCCCCTGCTTTTCATACCTACAAGACGGTTTTCAACAATATCAAGAAGACCGATACCGTTTGCGCCGCCCAGCTCGTTAAGCCTTTCAACAATTGCAAGTGCCTTCATTTCCTTGCCGTCAATGGCAGTGGGCACGCCCTTTTCAAAATGGATTGTAACATATGTGGGCTTGTCCGGAGCCTGCTGAGGGGCAACAACTAATTCAAGGAAGCCCTCCTTGGAATACATTGGCTCGTTGGCAGGGTCCTCAAGGTCAAGTCCCTCGTGGCTGAGGTGCCATACGTTTTTGTCCTTTGAATAGTTGGTTTCACGGTTTATTTTAAGCGGAATGTTGTGAGCCTCGGCATAGTCAATTTCCTCCTCACGTGATTTGATATCCCACTCACGCCAAGGGGCAATAATCTGCATCTGCGGTGCAAATGCCTTGAGTGTCAGCTCAAACCTTACCTGGTCGTTGCCTTTACCGGTACAGCCGTGGCAAATGGCGTCTGCCCCCTCCTTGATTGCAATTTCGGCAAGAGCCTTTGCAATACAGGGACGTGCGTGTGATGTGCCCAGCAAATATGTTTCGTAATCTGCACCTGCTTTAAGGCAGGGCATAATGTAGTTTTCAACATAGTCGTCCTTTAAATCAAGAACGTAAAGCTTTGATGCACCTGTGGCAATTGCCTTTTCCTCAAGTCCGTCAAGCTCCGTACCCTGTCCCACATCTCCGGATACTGCAATAACCTCGCAGTTGTTGTAGTTTTCCTTAAGCCAAGGGATGATTATCGATGTATCAAGACCTCCGGAATATGCCAGCACAACTTTTTTAATATTCTTTTTATCCATATTAATCTCCGTTTCTCATTTTGCCGCAAG
>CAMBQD010000135.1 GCA_945869905.1 uncultured Clostridia bacterium
GATACCGTTACCCTTGCAGATAATCCGGCGGCTGAGGCCCTGCCCGGCTACAGAAAGGTTAATCCAATGGTGTTCTGCGGTGTTTATCCTGCCGACGGCGCCGATTATGAAAATCTCCGCGACGCCCTTGAAAAGCTCCAGTTAAACGATGCCTCGCTGTCCTATGAGCCTGAAACCTCAGGTGCCTTGGGATTTGGCTTCAGGTGCGGCTTTTTAGGACTTCTTCATTTGGAAATTATTGAAGAATATAATCTTGACCTTATTACAACTGTTCCCAGTGTTGTTTATAAAATCCATTTAACAGACGGCACAATGGTGGAGATTGATAATCCCTCCAGCTATCCTGACCCGGCGTTTATAGATTATTGTGAAGAACCCTTTGCAGATGCCAATATCTATGTCCCCAGTGAATTTGTGGGAACCGTTATGGATATGTGTCAGGAGCGCAGGGGCGTATTTAAGGATATGAATTACATTACTCCCGACAGGGTGGATATTCATTATGAATTGCCGTTAAATGAAATTATTTACGATTTCTTTGACGCTCTTAAGTCAAGGACAAGGGGCTATGCCTCCTTTGATTATGAGATTTCCGATTACCGTAAATCTGATTTGTGCAAGGTGGATGTTTTGCTCAACGGCGATATTATTGACGCCCTTTCCTTTATCATTCATAGGGAAAAGGCATATGTAAGAGCAAGAAAAATTGCTCAGCAGCTTAAAAAGCATATCCCCCGTCATCTGTTTGAGGTGCCTATTCAGGTTGCCATAGGCGGTAAGGTTATTGCCCGTGAAACCGTTAAGGCTCTGCGTAAGGACGTGCTGGCAAAATGCTACGGCGGCGATATTTTTTAACGTATGGAAGTGCTGTGTTCCCCTAAGTAGGCGGCTGATAGCTGCCCCTACGAATGCTTCAAATACGTTTCCAAAAAACGTTTGGGAGGATATCATCCTCCCAAACAGATAAATTATATCCATTCTCACGGAAAACAAATTTTAAAACACATTACCAAAGGTTATTTTTTGATTTTCATATATTGATTTTATTTGATTTTTTGCGGTTATCAGCTGGTCCTGCAGGCTGTCGCTTTTACTTTCGGCTAATTCCTCAAGGCTGTTTATGGTTAGGCTTGCATCATCAAGTGAGCCGTGGTCTATCATAGCAGTCATATACCTTTGCTTTTCGCCCCAGTAATAGTTCAGGCTTTTACAGGTTTGCTGTGCTTTTTCGTAGTCTTCATTTTCCAATGCCTCTATTGCCGTGTTCAGATAGGCAGTGGCATTTTTATAAGCATCTCTTACCGTATACTGTTCAAAAATGCAAAGGGCAAGTGCAATTGACAAAAAGCATAACGCCACATAAAGTCTTTTCATTTTTTCGGCTCCTTTTCTATAAGAAATGTGTTGCCGTCATCATCAATTGTCAGCAGCATAATTTTTTCAACATCCTTGTTTACGCTTTGAATAACAAGCTGAATTTCGCTGTCCTTTATTTTACATTCGTTAAAATATTCATTTACGGGCTTGCCGTCCATTACTATGGTAATCGGCATGCCCTTTTCTTTTACGGAAATGCTTACGTCATTTGGGGTGAGGGGCTTGTATTCTGCCTTTTGCAAAACGGATATCGTTCCGTTTGTTTCAATAACAGCGTCCTCCACCTCCGACAAATCAAAAATATCCTTTTGCCTCAGTGCGTCCACCACGTCGTCTATGGTAAATCTCATTTCCTTTAGCTTGCTTTGGTCAAGCTTTCCCTTGCGAATAATAAAAATCGGTCTGCCCTGCAGTATATTTCTGAATTTAAGACTTTTCATTGAAATTACAGACATTATTATTTCCATACTGATAAAAAGCAAAATGGGTACAAGGCAGTTTGCAAGGGGCATTGAGTTTTCCTCAAGGGGTATAACCGCCACTGCGCTGAGCAAAATTGTGATAACAAGCTCGTGGGGCTTCAGCTCGCCCACCTGCCTTTTGCCCATAAGCCTTACGGCAACTATGATGAAAATGTAAATTATAAATGCTCTTACAAAATTTATCGCCATAAAATTCACCTTTTATATTGTGTGATAAATTTGGCATAATATTATTTTTCGTGAATAAGAAAGCCTTGTCTGCAAAAATTAAATATGGTGATTTTTATGGATAATCTGTATCCTTATTATGACAGAAATAAAAAAAGATTTGAGGATGATTTTAAGGATTGCTCGGATTTTCTTTTGCGTGAGGCGGTTATTTGCGGTGAAAAGGGCTTTTTCTGCATTATGGACGGACTTGTTGACTCACTTCAGCTTTCCCAAATGGTGGTTTCTCCCATACTTGAAAGAAGGCTTGATTTTAAAGGCAGTGAGGATTTGTACACCCAAATCAAGCTGAGCGTTGTTAATTCCGTAGAGCTTAATGAGGCAAAAACCTTTGACGATTGCTACTATTTTCTTATGAGCGGCTTTTGCGTTTTTGTGCTTGACGGATGCAATAAGGCGATGGTTTTCGGCATACAGGGCTGGGCAAGACGCTCCGTTGACGAGCCGTCAAACGAAAGCAATGTCAAGGGAGCAAAGGAGTGCTTTATTGAGGCGCTTAATGATAACAAGGCATTGCTGAGAAAAAGGCTTAAAACCCATCACCTTAAGTATAAGCAGATAAAGCTGGGAACAGCGGCAAATACCCCTGTTGTTATAGCATATATTGATAACCGTGCCGATGAGGAGCTTGTAAAGGATGTGGAGCACAGGCTGAAGGCGGCGCATTTTAATACCGTTATTGATTACGGCGAGCTGGTTCCCTTTGTGGATACGGATATAAAATCCTTCTTTTCCTGCGTGGGAAATACGGAAAGACCTGATGTGGCGGCGTCAAAGCTTTTGGAGGGCAGAGTGCTGATAATGGTGGAGGGTACGCCCTTTGCGATTTATCTGCCCTATCTTTTCAGCGATAATTTTCAGTCTGTTGATGACTATGACAATCCGCCGTTTTATAGTGGATTTATAAGAATATTAAAATATTTCAGCTTTATTATTTCCGTTTTTTTGCCGGGGCTTTTTGTGGCGGTGGGCACATTTCATCAGGAGCTGATACCCACAAGCCTTTTGTATACAATTGCCGCAGAGGAAATCACAACACCCTTTTCCCTGATGACAGAGGCGATAATGCTTTTGGTGCTGTATGAAATAATGCGTGAGGCAGGACTCAGATTGCCTAAAACGGTAGGCCACGCCATATCAATAATCGGCGGTATTATCATCGGTGAAACAACGGTAACGGCAGGGCTTATAGGCGCGCCGATGCTGGTGGTAATTGCAATGACGGCAATTTCCTCCTATGTGGTTAATCCCCTTTACGAAAGCGTTTCGGTGCTTAGGTTTTTGTTTATCATTGTGGGCGGACTGACAGGAATGTACGGTCTTATTCTCGGCGCGGGAGTTGTGTTTGTAAATATTTGCTCCCTTAACTCCTTCGGTGTTCCAATGTCGTCGCCTATTTCACCCCTTGATATTCATTCTCTTGGGGATATATTTTACAGAGAAACGTGGAAAAAGCTTTCACAGCGCAAGGTGCGTGTGAACAAACTGAGAGGTGCAAATATTGACACAGGCAAAAAGAGATAAAATAGCGCCCATAAGTATATTTTTTCTGCTTTTTATCAGCAGAATTGTTGTCAGCTTAACTAATGTTCAGTCTGTAACGTCAGGACTGATGAAAACGGATATACTGATAAGCATATTGGTGTCAATGGTGCTGGTGCTTTTGTTTTCACTGCCTGCCGTTATGTGCGTAATTAAGCATAAAAATCCCTTTGATGTTAAATGGCTTGGCTTTTTCTATTCCCTTTATTTTATTTTTCTTGCAGGTATTAATATCAGCAGATTTTCCTATTTTGCATCAACCACCCTTAACCCTGATTCTCAGGCTTGGGTGTTTTCGGTAATAGTTTCTGTTTGTGCCTTTTACGGTGAATATTTGGGCATTGAGGGACTTTCAAGATTTTATGACTTTGCCTTTGTGCTGTTGGCAATTGCCATACTGATAGCACTGGTGTTTAACGTGCAGAATTTTTAGCTTA
>CAMBQD010000136.1 GCA_945869905.1 uncultured Clostridia bacterium
CTTCCTGTTCAGAAACATCACTTTTTTCCTCAACTGTAATTTTAATTTCATCGGCACGTTTGCCGTCAACCGTCAGCACAAGCGCCGTAAGACCGTCACAGGTAAAGCTGTCGCCCTTCTGCGGTATTTTGTCAATATTTTTCATTATCCAGCCGTTAACGGTAGAAATTTCCTTTTCTTCTCTGTAAATATGGAAATACTTGTAAAAATCATCAATAGACATACTGCCCTGAACAACGTATTCCCTGCTACTTATCTGCTCAATATCATTTTGAATTTCATCGTGCTCGTCCCATATTTCGCCTACAAGCTCCTCAAGTATATCCTCAAGGGTAACAATGCCCTCTGTTCCGCCGAATTCGTCAACAACAACGGCAAGGTGGGTTTTGTTCCTTTGAAAAATTCTTAACAGCTTTGATATTTTTGTATCAGGTGAAACTGCGGGAACAGGCTTAATAATGGTGCGAAGGGATTTCAAATTACGTTTTCTTGCGCTTTCAAAATCCCTGTGGTGAATAACACCCACAATATTGTCTATATCATTAATATACACAGGCAGACGGCTGAAATTTGTTGAATTAAACACACGCTCAATCTCATTTAACGGTGCGTATTTATCCACCGCCTCTACATCAATACGCGGAACTAAAATATCACCAACGTCGATATCGTCAAATTCAATGGACGAGCGGATAAGCTCACTTTCATTTTCGTCGATTTCACCGCCGGTATGAGCCTCGTCAACATATGTTTTAAGCTCTTCCTCGGTTACGGTATCCTCTTTTTTACCTGTTTTGAAAATCAGATTGGTAAGCCTTTTCCAGCCCTTAAAGAAAAAATTAATAGGTGTGAATATTACAATAAAGAACCGAATAATTGGGGTGATAGCAATGGCAACCATTTCCGCCTTTTCCTTGGCAAAGGTTTTCGGAGTAATTTCACCGAAAATAAGGACAACCACGGTCATAACTATTGTTGACACCGTTGCGCCTAAGTCGCTGTTATCGCCCAAAAGGCCCGTAAAAAACAGTGTTGCCAAAGATGTACAGGCAATATTTACAATATTATTTCCGATTAAAACCGTGGACAATACCACGTCATAATCCTCTGAAAGTGCAATTGCCCTGTCTATCTTTTTATTTGATTTGCCGTCACTCGTCATAGCCTTTAGCTTAACACGGTTCAGTGACGAAAAGGCTGTTTCCGCCCCGGAAAAGAAGGAGCTGAAAAGCACAAGAACCACCATGGCACAAAGTATGCCGGTATTCATAAAATAATCTCTCCTAAAAAATATTAATTGCAAAAAAGCGTGCAAAGACATAAACCCCTGCACGCCGATATGCTGTTTTTACTCTGTTTTTTCAAATTCCTTAAACTGTCTTTCCTCATCAGGAATTTCAAAATTATACATATTTTCATCCTTAACGTGCTTTGCAATAAACTCGTCGCGGTTGAAAAGCTCGTCTGCCTTCACCTTCCACAGCTTAGCTGCATCAATGGTCTTATCAAAAAATTCGTTGGCAGATTCCGGTGCAAGCATCTCTGTGGAATATGCCTTTGTATCGTGTACCATTTTGCTGATTGCGCCGGGATTATCAAGCATTGGGCAGGGTCTGAGCATATTGTTTGAAAACGGCTGATTTTTCTTGTAAGCCATAAAGAGTGGGCTCTTTAATGCGTCAATTACGTGACAATTTTTTATATTAACATTGGAGTAATGAACAAAGGCACAAGGCTCGCAGTCACCGTTTGCATTAATATGGAAATAATGACGTCCGCCGGCAATACAGCCCTGGACGTACTCGCCGTCATTCCAGAAATCAAGGGCAAATATTGACTTAGTCTTTCTCCACTCGTGCATCTTCTTATACATAAGTGCCCTTTGCTCAGGCGAAACCATAAGCTCTGTTACGGCACCGTTGCCGATTGGCATATATGTAAAGAACCAAGCAAACATTACGCCCTGCTCAATAAGCCAATCTATATATTCGTCAGATGCAAGAAGCTCGGTATTTTTACTGGTGTAGCAAAGAGATGCACCAAAGGGAATACCACGCTTTTTAAGGCGAGCCATAGCCTCGCAAACCTTTTTGTAAACACCTTCGCCGCGGCGGAAATCATTTTCCTCCTCGTGTCCCTCAATAGAGAATGCCGGAATGAAGTTGCCCACACGTAAAATTTCGTCGGCAAATTCATCGTCAAGAAGAGTGCCGTTGGTAAAGCTCATAAATACGCAATCGGGATTTTCCTCACAAAGACGGATTAAATCCTTTTTCCTCATAAGAGGCTCGCCGCCTGTATAGAGGAACATATATGTACCCAGTTCCTTAGCCTCGGATATTATTCTTGCAAGGGTTTCGTAATCAAGGGAGCTGTTTTTTCCATACTCGGCAGCCCAACATCCCTTACACTTAAGGTTGCAGGCAGCAGTTGGGTCCATAAGAATTGCCCAAGGAACATTGCAGCCGTGCTCCTCAATGGATTTCATTCTCTTTGAATAGCTGTTTATAGCTACATTAAGAGCCGGGGGTACAAGCTTTTCAACAAATTCCTGATTTGTGTCGCAAATAAGCTTTTTTGCGAAAATCATCCAGTTGTTGTTTGGGTCGTCAAGAACCTTGTGAAGACCTGCATATGTACTTCTGTTGACCTTTTTAACGTCTGCCATTTCCAGCAGACTTAAAATTTTAGGTGCATTTTTAAAGAAGTCCTTGCGGGCATACTTAATAGCATTTTTAATTGCAATTGTCATTGCGGTTTCTTTTATGGATTTCATAAAAAGTACTCTCTCATTATATATACAGTATAAAATAACCGACCTATTTTTTGCTATACTAAAGCAAATATATTCCTTTTATAAGGAAAAGTCAAGTTAAATTTAACTGATGATAAAACTAAAATCTGATTTGGAATTTGAGTCTGTAAATTTTGTCGGTCTTATTCTTGTAAATTTCATTGCAGTGAGCACCCCAGCTGTCATATCCGCCAACGCCCTGCTGTCTTGCAATAAGACGTACAACTGTTTTATTATATTCCGGTAAATCCTTTTTATGCCAAGCCTCCTCTACCTCCTTTGGCAGATAGTGGCAAACGTTCAGCTCCATCTGTGGCTGAGCAATTACCGAAAATACCTTTTTCTTACCAACAATGGTGGCATATCTTACACCTGTGCGGTTGCCGCATTCCTGAGGCTTGAGATAATCCACCCACATATCGTTAACCGTAGTATTGTACACACCTATTTTTGTGCCGTTGGAGCGGTCAATATAATTTTCCTCAGGACCTCTGCCAAGGTAAGTGACCTCCTCAAAATCCTTTGGAAGCTCAAACAGCACGGAAACCTCAGGTATTTCAGGGAGAGTATCGTCAGGTGAAAACTGCAGGTCAATCTCCATACCCTTTGATGTGATTGTATAAACCACAACAGCCTTACATTCAGGCTGAGTGCAGATTGTTGCACCGCTTGTTACAATAACCTTTTTGCCGCCCTCAAGTATTTTGTAATTTTGGATAGACCATTTTGTATTGTTAAAAATACCCGGTGTATCACCGGCGTCACGCCAGCAGCCAAGCCTTGAGCCTGCACGGCTGCCCCTGTCATTATCGGTAAGGGCACGCCAGAAATTAAGGCGCATCGGTGCCTGTAAAAGCTCCTCGCCGCCCACCTTGATAGAGGCAAGCTGATTTCTTTCTCTTCTTTCAAAGCGGATATTGACATCATCGGATATAATCCTCAGAGAGCCGTATGTATCGTTTACAATAAGAGGTGTATCGGTTTCAAGCTCATCATAGGTGTTTTCAAATTCGTTGATAACAAATTGCTCATAAGCAACCGCATATCCCTCGTCGCACCAGGAGGTTGGCTCCTTTGTCCTCAGCTCTAAATCAAGATAGCATTCAGTTCCCGTAACCTTACTGAGCTCAAGGTCAACAACACCCTTTTTGCCGGGTTCAATATCAACCGCAGTAACGCCGCTGCACAAAATGCCCTTGTCTGA
>CAMBQD010000137.1 GCA_945869905.1 uncultured Clostridia bacterium
AAATTTATTCGGTTTGGAAAGTCCCGAAACCCGCATAAACACTGGTTTTTTTCGACTTTTACTTGTCGAGGGGCTTCATTGTCGGGAACAGGAGGACATCGCGGATTGAATAGTTATCTGTAAGCAGCATAACAAGTCTGTCAATGCCGATGCCCAAACCGCCTGTTGGCGGCATACCATACTCAAGCGCGGTAACGAAATCGTGGTCAATCATATTAGCCTCGTCGTCGCCTGCCTCACGGAGCTTCATCTGTGCCTCAAAGCGCTGCATCTGGTCAATTGGGTCATTAAGTTCTGAATAAGCATTGCCGTACTCGCCGCCGAGTATAAACAATTCAAACCTTTCCGTCAGCACAGGGCAATCAGGCTTTCTCTTTGTAAGAGGACTGATTTCCACAGGATAGTCCATAATAAAGGTGGGCTGAATGAGGTTTGCCTCAACAAATTCCTCAAAGAAGGAGTTAAGGATATCACCCCATGTAGCCTTGCCGTTTTCTATTTCAATACCCTTTTCCTTGGCAATTTCCACTGCCCTTTCGTTATCAGACATAAACTCGGCAAAATCAACACCGCTGAACTTTTTAACAGCCTCCACCATTGTCATACGTGCAAATGGTGTTTCAAGGTCAATTTCCGTACCGTTAAAGGTGATGTGAAGGTTACCGTCGCAAACCTCGTTTGCCGCATTTCTTATAAGCGCCTCGGCAATATCCATCATACCATAATAATCGGTATAAGCCTGATAAAGCTCAATGCAGGTAAACTCAGGGTTATGCCTAACGTCCATACCCTCATTGCGGAAATTCCTGCCGATTTCATATACTCTTTCCATACCGCCCACAATAAGCCTTTTGAGATAAAGCTCTGTTGCGATACGCAGGTACATATCCATATCAAGAGTGTTATGGTGAGTTATGAAGGGTCTTGCCGCCGCACCGCCTGCTATAACATTAAGCATCGGTGTTTCAACCTCAACAAAGCCAAGGTTGTCAAGATACGAACGTATGGAAGAAATAATCCTTGAACGCTTGATAAATGTATCCTTAACGTCAGGGTTCATTATCATATCCAGATAACGCTTTCTGTAACGTGTATCCGTATCTGTCAAGCCGTGAAACTTTTCAGGCAGCGGAAGAAGGGATTTTGAAAGGAGAGTAAGCTTTTTTGCGTGAACTGAAATTTCACCCGTTCTGGTTTTGAAAACAAAGCCCTCAACCTGAACAATATCACCTAAATCCCACTTTTTAAATTCCTTAAACTCCTCTTCGCCGATATCGTTCATACGAACATAAACCTGCATTCTGCCTGTCCTGTCGTGGATGTCGATAAAGTTAGCCTTACCCATATCCCTCCAGGTCATTATACGGCCGCAGATGGTTACGTCCTTTTCCTCAAGCTCGTCAAAGCTTTCGTTAATTTGAGAGGCAGTGTGAGTCTGGGTTGCCTTTGTGATTTCAAAGGGGTCCCTGCCTGAATTTTGGAGCTCTCTGAGCTTATTAATACGTATCTGCTTTTGCTCATTTTCAGACAAAACAACCTCAGCCATCTGCATCTGAGCGGCATTGGCATTATTGCCTATTTTTTCAATATTCTCAAGTGCCTCCTGCTCGCTGTCTGCAACACCCTCAAGGGCAACTGCACCTGTCTGTAAAAACAGAGTGTATTTTACCTTATCGTCGCAGGCCTCAATAAGATATTTTGGATTTGACTTTTCCTCGTCATTTTGGAGAGTATTCTGTACCTTCATTCTGCTGTTTTTCTTTACAGCCTTTACTCCCCTTTTGCACATATCCTCCTTGTCAAAAACAGGACCTGTGCCCACTGACCTATCGTCAATGAATAATTCAAACGTGAAAGTGCCGTCACCGGACTTGGTGATTTCAAACCTTCCTGCCATATATGTTTACCTCTTAGTCTATTGATTTGATTTCCAGCTCAAGATTACCGATAGGAGCCTCAACAACAACTGTTTCGCCAACCTTTGCACCTACAAGAGCTTTTCCGACAGGGCTTTCATCGGAGATTTTGCCCTCTGCCGGATTTGACTGAGCAAATCCCACAATTTCATAGGTTGACTCAACCTTGTCATTCTTTCTGATAACAGTTACCTTTGCGCCCATACTAACGGTATCAGAGCTGCCTGCGTCAATTATAACAGCATTGTCAAGCTGATATTCAAGCTCGCTGATACGTGCCTCAATCTTAGCCTGCTCTGATTTAGCCTCGTCATATTCGCTGTTTTCGGAAAGGTCACCGTATGAACGTGCAACCTTAAGTTTTTCTGCTATATCAATTCTGCCTTCGGTTTTAAGGTAATCCAGCTCTTTTTCCAGCTCTTCCTTACCTGCTGCAGTCATTTTGAATTGTTTTGTTGCCATAATAAAATCTCCTTATCGCATTTTTTAATCATTTTATTATATATTATAAAGATTTCAGTGTCAAGTTAAGATTAACGCTTAATCAAATAAAAATACAGGCACAGTAGGTCTGTACCTGTAAAAAGCGTTATTTATTATCCTCAAGCCAGCGAAGGGCGGTATAGGCATAAACCGCACTGCCCACAGGCAAAACACTTTCGTCAAATTTAACCATCGGATGATGCTGAGGATAACGGTATCCCTTCTCTGCCTGCCCTGACGCAAGTGCCAGCATAACCGACGGCACCTTATGGCTGACATATGCAAAATCCTCTGAGCCGGCAGACTTTGAGGATTGACCGCCGGCGGAAAGCTTGGCAAGGTCTGCGGCGGAAAAAGCCCTGTCCTTTCCTAAAAGCTCCTTTACATATTTATCGGCGCATTGGCACATATCGGCATCATTTACCAATGTGGGACAACCACTGCCGAAGGTAACCTCAGCCTCAGCACGAAATGCCTTGGCAGTCGCCTGTACCATATCAGCAATACGTTCCTTGATAAATCCCCGTGTTTCCTCCTCATAGGTTCTGAGGCTTCCGCCCATAACGGCAGTATCCGGAATGGCGTTGGAGGCAGTGCCGGCATTTATTTTACCGATGGTCAGCACTGCTCGGTCATTGATGGAAAGCTCTCTGGCATTTATTTCCTGAAGATTTATGAGAGTATGGGCGGCAACTGTAATAGGGTCCACACCCATATTGGGCATAGAGCCGTGACAGCCCTTTCCGTTTATTTTTATTTCAAAATAGTCCGCCGCAGGAGCGCTTACACCTGCAGGCGAAACAATCACTGTTCCTGCCTCAAAGGGCATACCTGCCATAACGTGAATCATCAGTGCCGCATCCACTCTTGGATTATCCAAAAGCCCTGAATTTATCATATCCTGTGAGCCTTCAAAAATTTCCTCCGCAGGCTGAAACATCAGCTTAACCGTGCCGTCAATTTTATTCTCGTGAGCCTTCAGCAATCTGGCGGCGCCCAAAAGCATAGATGTGTGCATATCGTGGCCGCAGGCATGCATATTACCGTTTTCGGAAGCAAACTCAACGTCCGACTGCTCCTTAATCGGCAAGGCGTCCATATCCGCACGGAGAAGAAAGGTTTTGCCCTTTTTCTTTCCGCCCACAAGGGCTGTAATACCTGCCCTGCCGCAGTCCACAGGAGTAAGCCCCATATCAGACAATTCCTTCTTTACAAATGAAACCGTGTTCTTTAAGTCAAAGCCTGTCTCCGGATTTTTGTGCAGTGTCCGTCTTTCCTTCAAAATAATTTCACTTAATTGACTGGACTCCTTCAGCAGTTCATCAGCCTTCATACAAATTCCTTCCTTACATATTTGTGTCATTAATTCAATTATAGCCTTGTAAAAACAAATGTCAATTATTCAGTAAATCTTAGGCAATAAAGAATAATACTTTTTTTAAATTACCGACTTTAATGCCGTAACTTATAAAAATAACTTGCAATATTTGTTAAAAATAAGTATTATATATGTGACCCTGCGTTAATACAATTAGTCTTGCTGTTACGCAGAGCTACATCACGCGGTT
>CAMBQD010000138.1 GCA_945869905.1 uncultured Clostridia bacterium
TTACCCATAAAAATATGCACCTCCAAAAGTGTCTAACTTTTGGGGTGCATATCAACAAGTCGGCTTTTATTATTTTATGCTTGATTATTTTTCAAGGTCAGCCTTAACCTGTGCAAGCTCTGCTGCAAGCTCTTTTGGAAGAGTATCGCCGAATTTAGCATAAAGCTCCTCTACGCCCTTAAGCTCTTCCTCCCAAGCGTCCTTATCAACGTCAAGAATCTTATCAAGGTCAGCCTCAGTCATATCAAGACCCTCAAGGTTGATATCCTTAGCATAAGGAAGATAACCGATTGCTGTTTCCTGAGCGTCAACCTTTCCGTCGCAACGGTCAATAATCCAATCAAGAACACGGAGATTATCGCCAAAGCCGGGCCACAGGAAGTTACCCTCGTCATCCTTTCTGAACCAGTTAACGTTGAAAATCTTAGGAGCCTTTTCAGGGTCAAGAGTTTCACCAATCTCAATCCAGTGCTTCCAATAGTCACCCATATTGTAGCCGCAGAATGGGAGCATAGCCATTGGGTCACGACGAACAACACCAACTGCACCTGTTGCGGCAGCAGTTGTTTCCGAGCCCATAATTGAACCTACGAATACACCGTGGTTCCAATCCTTTGACTGATATACCAGCGGAGTAAGCTTTGCACGTCTGCCGCCGAATACGATAGCTGAAATAGGAACACCCTGTGGATTCTCAAATTCAGATGAGATACATGGGCAGTTAACGGCAGGTGCTGTGAAACGTGAGTTTGGATGAGCACCCTTCTCTGTGCTTTCAGCGCCGTTCCAAGGATTGCCCTTCCAGTCAATTGCGTTGGTTGGAGGATTCTTGTCAAGACCCTCCCACCAAACTGTGTTGTTGTCAAGATTATGACAAACGTTGGTGAAGATTGTGCCCTTCATTGTTGACTTAAGAGCATTTGGATTTGACTTCATATTTGTACCCGGAGCAACACCGAAGAAACCGTTTTCAGGGTTGATGGCATAAAGACGACCGTCCGGACCTTTTCTAATCCAAGAAATATCGTCGCCTACGCACCATACCTTATAGCCCTTCTTCTGATATCCCTCAGGTGGAATAAGCATAGCAAGGTTTGTTTTACCGCAGGCTGATGGGAATGCGGCGCAGATATACTTTGTTTCACCGCTTGGCTTTTGAAGACCGAGGATGAGCATATGCTCTGCCTGCCAGCCCTCGTTCTTACCAAGGTAAGATGCAATACGAAGAGCAAAGCACTTTTTACCGAGAAGAACATTTCCGCCGTATGCTGAGTTAACGGAGATAATTGTGTTATCCTCAGGGAACTGGCAAATCCATCTGTTCTCAGGGTCAACATTGCACTTGCAGTGCATACCGCGTACCCAGTCATCAGAGTCACCAAGGCAATCAAGAACAGCCTTGCCTACTCTTGTCATAATATTCATATTAAGAACAACGTAGATTGAATCTGTAATCTCAATACCAATCTTTGAGAAGGGTGAGCCGACAGGACCCATTGAATAAGGAATGATATACATTGTTCTGCCTTCATATGAGCCGGCAGCAATGTCATAAAGCATTTTGTAGCACTTTTCAGGGTCCATCCAGTGATTTGTAGGACCTGCGTCTTTTTCATTCTTGGTACAGATGAGAGTTCTGTCCTCAACACGGGCAACGTCATTTTCTGCTGTCCTGTGAAGATAGCAGTCAGGAAGAAGCTCTTCGTTAAGCTTAATCATTTCTCCTGTCTCAACAGCCTCAGCCTTAAGAGCATCTATCTGCTCCTTTGAACCGTCAATCCAAACGATTTTGGAGGGCTTAAGAAGCTCAACCTTCTCATCCAGCCAAGCAAGCAGAGACTTGTTTGATGTAAGATTTGTTTCCATTAGGTATTCTCCTTTATATTAGTTTGCAATATTAATGATAGAATTATCCCAAGATAATTTCATTACATAGATTATAACAAAAAACGGTAAAAATTCAATAGAACAAAAGAAAATTCATTAAAATGTAACAATAAGACAGAATGTGACTAAATAGTTTTGTAGTTCTTGTCAATAGGCATCGTTGCATATGCGTTCAGGCTTTCGTCTGCAGTGACGCCGTCAACAAATTCATAGTACCCCTGAGCCGCTATCATTGCCGCATTGTCACCGCAGTATTTAAGCTGGGGAATATTAAGCGACCACTTATGCCTTTTACACATTTTTTCAGCCTCTGCCCTTAATTTAGAATTGGCAGAAACGCCGCCTGCTATAACAATTTTATCGTAGTTTTTTTCTACTGCCACCCTTTCAAGATTTGTGATAAGGCAGTCAATAACACTTTTTTGGAAGGACGCCGCCAAATCGGCAATGCTTATTTCCTCGCCCTTTTGCCGAGCATTGTGAACGGTATTAATAACTGCGGTTTTAAGTCCGCTGAATGAAAAATCGTATGGACAGCCTGTTACCTTAGGCTTGGGAAAAGTATAAGCGTTTTCGTTTCCCTGAGGGCTAATCCTGTCAATGCTGACACCGCCGGGATATTCCAGTCCCATAGTTCTGCCTGCCTTGTCCAATGCCTCCCCTGCCGCGTCGTCGCGGGTTTTGCCGATTATTTCAAAATCGGTGTAGCTGTTCACCGCAACAATGTGGGAATGGCCGCCGCTGACAACAAGGCACAAAAAAGGCGGCTGAACATCACCTGAAATATAATTTGACGCAATATGCCCCCTGAGATGATGAACAGGCACAAGAGGTGTATCTGTTGCAAGAGCAAGCCCCTTTGCAAAATTAACGCCCACCAGCAATGCACCTATAAGACCGGGAGCATATGTAACGGCTATGGCGTCAATATCAGCCATAGTGCATTCTGCCTGAGCCAATGCCTCATTAACCACTCCGCTGATTGACTCAGCGTGACGACGTGACGCAATCTCCGGCACTACTCCGCCGTATAGCTTATGCTCCTCAAGGGAGGTTGCTATTATGTTTGATAAAACCTTTCTGCCGTCCTCCACAACTGCCGCCGCAGTTTCGTCACAGGAGGACTCAATTCCTAAAATTTTCATATATTTATCCTTTTTTATTAAGATTTCTTGTCATAATAATTGCATTTTCGGTGGGGTTTGAGTAGAAATTAGGGCGGATGCCTACACTCTCAAAGCCCATTTTTGTGTAAAGATTAATGGCAGGAGTGTTGCTTTGCCTAACCTCCAAGGTAATAAAATCCATAGGATTTTCAAGCTGCTTTTCAATTAATGCGGCAGCTATGCCTTGATGCCTGTATTCAGGCAAAACAGCCACATTTGTCACATATCCCTCGCCGCTGAAAATCTGAAGTCCCATATATCCCACGGCTTTTCCGTCAACCTCAGCTACTAAAAAATATGACGTATCAATATCAATCTGCTTTTCTAAATCCTCCCTTGACCAAGGGCTTGAAAAGCAGATTTTTTCTAATTCATAAACATCGTCAAGATGCTTTTGTGAAAGCTTTTCTATATTCATATATTTTCCTTAATATGCTCTTTTGCCTGCTTCATAAGCTTTAATGACTCACGCAATGTTTCAATATTTGACTCGGTGGGGTTAAGCTTTACCGCAATATACGGACGTTTACCTGCTGATAATGTTACCCTGCCCTTCATAAACGCATTTAAGATGGCAACTGTCCTGATATCCACATCGGGAGAATAAAAAAGCAGTGAGCCGTTTCGCTGAACAACATCCGTTATGCCAAGCTCTATGGCAGTATTTCTCAGCAGAGCAATTTCTATAAGTCCCCAAACTGCCGACGGCGGAGCGCCGAACCTGTCGGTCAGCTCGTCATAAACATCATTGGCGTCTTCATCATTTTTAATATTTGCAATACGCTTGTACATAGAAAGTCGCTGGGAGGTTGAGGCGATATAATCTTCAGGGATATGAGCGTCGATTGCCACATCAATCAGACATTCCTTTTCCTCAATCTCATCGTCCTTAATTTCG
>CAMBQD010000139.1 GCA_945869905.1 uncultured Clostridia bacterium
AGCTATCAAGGGTATGAGCGACCCGCGTATCGCTCTTAAGGAAAATGTTAGTATCGGTAAGCTTGTGCCTGCAGGTACAGGTATGGATGTATTCAGAGATGTTGAGGTTGTTCCCAGCTATTTCTCATCAGAGGGCAGTGACGAAATTTTAAATCTTGAACAACTGCAAGAGTTATTGACAAACACAATGAATTGATGTATAATGTCAATTTGCGTGGGTATGTATTTGGCTATTTTAGACAAATATTTACAGGCTTTTTTGGTAAAAAACACAACATTTTGGGGCGAAACTCAGTTTCGTCCCAAGGTGTGCGTTTAAATGATGCAATAAAAATCATTTTTATTGTATGATTTATGCGCATACTGCGTATAAAAAATAATTTGAAAGGAGATAAACTATTGCCTACCTTTAACCAACTCGTAAGAACAGGACGTAAGTCCATTGAGAAGAAGGCTAAAGCACCTGCACTTCTTAAAGGACTTAACACAAAGAAGAATGTTATGACAGATAACAATTCTCCTCAAAAGCGCGGCGTATGTACAGCAGTTAAGACAGCTACACCTAAGAAGCCTAACTCAGCACTTCGTAAGATTGCCAGAGTTCGTCTTACAAACGGTATTGAAGTTTCTGCTTACATTCCGGGTGTTGGCCACAACCTTCAGGAACACTCAGTTGTTATGATTCGTGGCGGACGTGTTAAGGACCTTCCCGGTGTGCGTTACCACATCATCCGTGGTACACTTGATACACAGGGCGTTAACGGCAGAATGCAGAGCCGTTCAAAGTACGGCGCAAAGAGGCCAAAGGCTGCTAAGAAGTAAGCCAAATTTAATTTCTTATGGAATAACAATAGTTTATATACCTATAATAATATGTATATGACCTTTTGTTGACCCACGGGAAAACCGAGTACCTATGAACTCATTTAATATTTATGAAGGAGGGAAGCGAGATGCCAAGAAGAGGTCAAATCGCTAAGCGTGATGTTTTACCCGATCCATTGTACAACTCAAAGCTTGTTACAAGACTGATTAACAACATTATGCTTGATGGAAAAAAAGGTGTCGCTCAGAAAATAGTTTACGGAGCATTCGACATCGTTAAGGAAAAGACAGGCAACGACCCACTTGAAACTTTTGAAGCTGCAATGGAAAATGTTATGCCTGTACTTGAAGTTAAGGCTCGTCGTATCGGTGGTGCCACATATCAGGTTCCACTTGAGGTTCGTCCTGAAAGAAGACAGACACTTGGTCTTCGTTGGATAACTCTTTACGCTCGTCAGCGTTCTGAAAGAACTATGAAGGAACGTCTTGCTGCTGAGATTATGGATGCAGTTAATAAGACCGGCGGCGCTGTAAAGAAGTGCGACGATACACACAAGATGGCAGAAGCAAACAAAGCATTTGCTCATTTCAGATATTAATAGGAGGATATTATGCCAAGAAAAGTATCTCTTGAAATGACAAGAAATATTGGTATTATGGCTCATATTGACGCAGGTAAAACAACCACCACTGAGCGTATCCTGTACTACACAGGTATCAATCATAAGATTGGTGAAACTCATGAGGGTTCTGCAACAATGGACTGGATGGAGCAGGAGCAGGAGCGTGGTATCACCATCACATCTGCTGCTACAACTTGTTTCTGGAAAAACCATAGAATCAATATCATTGATACACCGGGTCACGTTGACTTCACTGTTGAGGTTCAGCGTTCACTTCGTGTACTTGACGGTTCAGTTACTGTTCTTTGTGCAAAGGGCGGTGTTGAGCCACAGTCTGAAACCGTATGGCGTCAGGCTGATGAATATAAGGTTCCCAGAATGATTTTTGTTAACAAGATGGACATTATGGGTGCCGATTTCTACAGAGCATTAGATATGGTTAAGGACCGTTTTAAATGTAATGCTCTGCCAATCCAGCTTCCAATCGGAAGTGAGGATACCTTCAAGGGCATTATTGACCTTGTTGAAAATCATGCAATAATTTATATTGACCCTGATAAAGAAAAGGGTATGAAATTTGAAGTTCAGGAAATTCCTGAGGATATGAAGGAATTGGCTGAAAAGTACAGAACAGAGCTTATCGAGCATGTTGCAGAGCAGGACGAGGAGCTTATGGAGAAGTACTTTGAAGAGGGCGAGGATGCTATTACCGTTGATGAAATAAAAAAGGTAATCCGTAAGTCCACCATTGCCAATGAAATGGTTCCTGTATGCTGCGGTACTGCTTACCGTAATATGGGTGTTCAGCCGCTTCTTGATGCTGTTGTTGATTATATGCCGGCTCCTACCGACGTTGAGTCAATCAAGGGTATTAACCCTGATACCGACGAGGAGGAATTCCGTCATTCATCAGACGATGAGCCATTTGCGGCTCTTGCATTTAAGATTGCAACTGACCCATTCGTAGGTAAGATTTGCTTCTTCCGTGTTTATTCCGGTATGATTGAAGCAGGTACACCTTGCTACAACTCAGTTAAGGACCAGAAGGAAAGAATGGGCCGTATTCTTCAGATGCACGCAAACCACAGAGAAGATATCCCTGTTTGCTATTCAGGTGATATTGCCGCTGCAGTTGGTCTTAAGAATACAACAACAGGTGATACTCTTTGTGACGAGGCTCACCCAATCATTCTTGAATCAATGAATTTCCCTGACCCTGTTATCCGTGTTGCTATTGAGCCTAAAACAAAGGCAGGTCAGGAAAAAATGGGTATTGCTCTTTCAAAGCTTGCTGAAGAGGACCCAACATTCAAAGCATATACAGATGAAGAAACCGGACAGACAATCATCGCAGGTATGGGTGAGCTTCACCTTGAGATTATTGTTGACCGTCTTCTTCGTGAATTTAAGGTTGAGGCAAACGTAGGTGCTCCTCAGGTTGCTTATAAAGAAACCATTCAGAGCAGCGCAGATTCAGACCTTAAATATAAGAGACAGTCAGGTGGTAGCGGTCAGTACGGTCACGTTAAGATTCGTATTATGCCTAACCTTGATGAAAACGGCATCGGTAAGGGCTACGAATTTGTTAACCAGATCGTGGGCGGTGCTATTCCTAAGGAATATATCCCTGCTGTTGACGCAGGTATTCAGGGCGCAATGAAGAGCGGTATTCTTGCAGGCTACAATGTAGTTGACGTAAGAGTTGAGCTTTATGACGGTTCTTATCACGAGGTTGACTCATCTGAAATGGCATTTAAGATTGCCGGTTCTATGGCATTTAAGGATGCTGCTAAGAAGGCTAACCCAATTATCCTTGAGCCAATGATGAAGGTTGTAGTTATCGTTCCTGAGGAATATATGGGCGATGTTATCGGCGACCTTAACTCACGTCGTGGTCAGATTCAGGGTATGGAGGACAGGTCAGGTGCTAAGCAGGTTAATGCAAGAGTTCCGCTTTCAGAGATGTTCGGTTATGTAAATGACCTTCGTTCAAAGACACAGGGACGCGGTCAGTACACAATGGAACCTGACGGATATGAGCCTGTACCTAAGTCAATCAGCGAGTCAATTATCAGCGAAAGAGCTAAGAAAGACTAATTGATTATAAAATATAAAAAAAGTCTTGATATTTTTAAGCTTATTTGTTAGAATATCTATGACAATTTTACTATTGTAAATTTTAAGGAGGAAATTCCAATGGCAAAAGAACATTTTAATCGTACCAAGCCACATGTAAACATTGGTACAATCGGTCACGTTGACCATGGTAAGACAACACTTACTGCTGCTATCACAAAGTATCTTGCAAACAAGGGCTTTGCAAAGTTTGAGGACTATGCAGATATCGATAAGGCTCCTGAAGAGAGAGAACGTGGTATCACAATTAACACTGCTCACGTTGAGTATGAGACAGAAAAGCGTCACTATGCTCACGTTGACTGCCCGGGCCACGCTGACTATATCAAGAACA
>CAMBQD010000140.1 GCA_945869905.1 uncultured Clostridia bacterium
AACATGAATGTGAGTATATATATGATTATATTTGTGTTGCTTTTTTTATTGTGCCTGTTGTTCCCATATTCAGGCGATGACTGGGCATGGGGCAGTCAAATCGGACTGGACAGGCTTGAAAATTGGTTTGATAATTACAGCGGACGTTATTTCGGTAACCTTATTGTACTTGCCCTTACACGTTCAAATTTGCTTAAGGCGATTACAATGGCCGTTTGCTTAACCGGAATTATTGTTATTTTGAATAAGCTGACCGCTCAGCAAAAAAACGGCATATTTATTATTTCAACTGTGCTGGTATTTATGCCTGTCACTCTCCTGCGTCAGGCCGTTGTGTGGACCTCAGGCTTTGCAAATTATACCACATCAATTTTTCTTACACTGATTTATATTTATTATGTCAATAACATCTACGGTGAAGAAAAGCCTAAATATTCCTTTTCCGCTGTTGTGCCTTTAGCACTTTTGGGATTTGCCAATGCACTGATTGTTGAGCACTTGACCATATACAATGTAATTTTGTCTGTTTATGTAATTGTATTTACGCTTATCAAATTCAAGAGGGTATTTGTTCAGCATATTGCATATTTGCTTGGCGTTATTGCAGGCACAGGGCTGATGTTCTCCAATTCCGTTTATCGCTCCGTTGCCGACGGCAGTGACAAATACAGGACTATAGGCGGCGGTGAAGGCATTGTTACAAGAATGCTTAAAGCGTATTTCGGTACAATAGTGGACGAGGGCTTTTTCAAAAATTTTGTTTTGAACATTTTTCTTGTAGGTGTTTGTCTTATCTTATGGATTACGTTAAAAAATAAGCTGTCTAAAAAGGCAAGGGTGATAGGCAATATTTCAGCTGCAGTTATGGTTGCTTTTGCCGCAAGCTCTGTTATGCTGACAGTTAGCGGTGTTGAGCCGCTTGAAATTCTTTCCTTGGTTAAGGGCGGAGCAACGGCTGCTTATATAATTGCTTTTATTGTTTTCCTTTTTGTTATTCCGCTGGAAATAAACAAAAAAATGAAATTGTTTTTTATTTTAGGCAGTACCGGATGCCTGATTGCACCGCTTTTGGTGGTAACTCCTATAGGCAGCAGGTGCTTCTTCGCTCCGTATGTTATGATGATTTATCTTGGTATGGAGGTTTACAGTCTGTTTGATGATGATATTAAGGAGAAATGTGCAAAAATCACAAAGGTAACAGTAATTACCGCCTTAGTGGGTATTATTTATCTTTTCTATATTTACGGTACAATTTCCGTTTGCAGTAATGAGAGGATTGATAAGGCTCAGGCAGATGCACAAAACGGTGCAGGTACAATCCAGGTTGAAGAGCTGCCCTACAGTGATTACGTTTGGTGCTCGGATTTGAAGAAGAATATTTGGCAAAAGAGATTTAAGCTGTTTTACGGCATTGATAAGTCTGTGGATATTGAACAAATTTCATCTCGTCAGAAATTATAATGTTGCATAAAAGAGGGAGTTTTGTGCTCCCTCATTTTTTTGTTGCTTTTTTTACCGATGTTTGTTATAATGACAACATAGCAATTCACTGTGGCAAAGTGCTAATGTGATAACTCAGCTAATAATTTTGAAAGGAACATAAAAAATGAAAAAAGTATTATCAATTATTCTGGCATTGGTTATGACATTTTCCGTTGTAACATTATTTGCAGCCTGCTCAAAGGACAACGCAGGTGACGCATCAACTGCCGAAAGCGACCTTGCTTACGTACAGGACAAGGGCAAGCTGGTTATCGGTATGACTCTGTTTGCACCGATGGACTATTACGCTGATGAGAATGAGAGCGAGCTTGTAGGCTTTGAGGTTGAGTTCGGTAAAGCAGTTTGCGAAAAGCTTGGCGTTGAGGCTGAATTCCAGGTAATCAGCTGGGAGGCTAAGGAAAGCGAGCTTAATGCTAAAAACATTGACTGTATCTGGAACGGCCTTACAATTACTCCGGAAAGACAGGAGACAATGTCTATTTCCAAGCCTTATATGGCAAACAAGCAGGTGCTTATCACAAAGAGTGAAAATGTTGACAAGTACAAGACTGCAGGCTCACTTGAGGGCTTGACCGTTGTTGCAGAGAAGGAGTCAGCAGGTGAAGAGGTTGTAACAACAGACGAATTCTTCAAGGGCTGTAACTACACTGCAGTGGATTCAATGGCAAAGGCTATGATGGAGGTTAAGTCCGGCACAGCAGACGCCGCCGTTATTGACTACGTAACAGGCATCGGCTCACTGGGTGAGGGTACGGATTATGAGAATATCTCAATTGTTGAAAACGCATCATTTGCCGACGAGCAGTATGGTATTGCATTTAGAAAAGACAGTGACATCACTGCAAAGGTTAATGAAATCATTGATGAGCTTATCAAGGACGGCACTCTTAAAAAAATTGCTGAAAAGTATAAGCTTGGGGAACAGCTTATTGTTGAATAATTAGCTTTATAAATTTTATCAGCAGGCGGAAATGTTCGGTAATATTTCCGTCTGCTTAAACTATTTGGGTGAGATTATGGAAAATCTTTTATCAGTATCTTCGGAGCTTCTTAAGGGCTTTGGCGAAAACCTAAAGCTGTTTGGCTTAACGCTTTTGCTGGCTTTGCCCTTGGGGCTTGTTGTAACCTTCTTTTCCACATCAAAATTTAAGCCTATAAAATGGCTGTCGAAAACCTTTGTCTGGATAATCAGAGGCACACCGCTTATGCTCCAGCTTTTTGTTGTGCTGTATGTTCCCGGACTTGTTTTCGGTGTGCCTATAAAGGTTCGTTTTACTGCGGCATTGATTGCCTTTGTCATCAATTACGCCTGCTACTTTTCCGAAATATACCGTGGCGGAATTGAATCTATCCCCATAGGTCAGTACGAGGCAGGACAGGTGCTTGGTATGACAAAATCCCAAATTTTTTTCAAGGTTGTGCTTATGCAGGTTGTTAAAAGAATTGTTCCTCCTATGAGTAATGAGATTATAACTCTGGTTAAGGACACATCTCTTGCAAGGGTTATTGCAGTTGCCGAAATCATAATGGCTGCCGACAGATTTTCAGCAAGAGGAGTTATATGGCCGTTGTTTTATACCGGCTTGTTCTTCCTTGTATTCAACGGACTTCTCACAGTTATTTTCGGTAGAATTGAAAAGAAACTGGATTACTACAGAGGTTAATGCTATGGCTATTTTAGAGGTTAAAAATATACATAAAAGCTTTGGTAATAACGAGGTGCTTAAGGGCATTGATTTTTCATTGGAAAAGGGCGACGTGCTTGTTATTATAGGCTCGTCGGGCAGCGGTAAAACAACTCTTTTGAGATGCCTTAATTTTCTTGAAACTCCTGACGTAGGTTCAATTTCGGTTGACTCGGAGGCTTTGATTGACACCGCAGATAAAAATACACTCAGTGAAAAGGAAATCAGGCGTAACCGCCTCCATTTCGGCTTGGTGTTTCAGCAGTTTAACCTGTTTCCGCAGTACACGGTATTTGATAATTTGACCCTTGCGCCAAAGCTTGCACTTAAGGATGAAATCAAGTCTGCAAAAAGGCAGAAAAAGGATTTGCCAAGGGATTACAAATCACAAAAGCTGACAGAAATTGAGAGTAATGCAAGGGAGCTTTTGGAGCGTGTGGGACTCAGCGAAAAGGCAGGGGCTTATCCCTGTGAGCTTTCCGGCGGTCAGCAGCAGCGTGTGGCAATTGCACGTGCGCTTGCAATGCACCCTGATATTCTTTGCTTTGACGAGCCTACATCGGCACTGGACCCTGAGCTTACAGGCGAGGTGCTTAACGTTATACGCAGTCTTAAAACAGGCAACAGTACAATGATAGTCGTTACACACGAGATGGAATTTGCAAGAAATGTTGCCGATAAGGTAATCTTTATGGCA
>CAMBQD010000141.1 GCA_945869905.1 uncultured Clostridia bacterium
TCCTTTGAAGAAAGAATGGGATGTGGCTTTGGTGCGTGTATGGGTTGCTCCTGTAAAACAAAGTACGGCAATAAGCGTATTTGCAAGGACGGTCCTGTGCTTGAAAGGGAGGAGATTATATGGTAGATTTGTCTGTTTGCCTTGCAGGTATGGAAATGGATAACCCCATTGTTCCTGCGTCAGGCACCTTTGGCTTCGGTAAAGAATTTAAGGATTTTTACGATATAGATATTCTCGGTTCATTTTCCTTTAAGGGCACCACAAGGGAGGCTCGCTTCGGCAATCCCACACCCAGAATTGCCGAGTGTACATCAGGTATGATAAATGCCGTAGGGCTTCAAAACCCAGGTGTACATCACGTTATTGAACACGAGCTGCCGGAAATGAAGGAGTATTTTCATAAGCCGGTTATTGCCAATGTTTCAGGCTTTTCGGTAGAGGATTATGCCTATACCTGTGAGCTGCTTGATAAGGAGGAGCAGGTGGGCATACTGGAGGTTAATGTTTCATGCCCCAATGTTCACGGCGGCGGTATGAGCTTTGGCACATCTCCTGAATGTGCCGCAGAGGTTACAAGGGCTGTTAAAGCCGTAACAACAAAGCCTGTATTTATTAAGCTTTCACCAAATGTTACCGATATTGTTTCCATTGCCAAGGCTTGTGAGCAGGCGGGGGCAGACGGTATTTGCCTTATCAATACACTGCTTGGTATGCGTATAGATATTAAAAGATGTAAGCCTGTTATTGCCAACAAAATGGGCGGCTTTAGCGGTGAGGCAGTATTTCCCGTGGCTGTCAGAATGGTGTATCAGGTGGCAAAGGCGTGCAGTATTCCCGTAATGGGCTGCGGCGGTGTGTCAACTGCGCAGGACGTAATAGAAATGATGATGGCAGGTGCAACTGCCGTTCAGGTGGGTGCGGCAAATCTTGTTGACCCATATGCCTGTAAGAATATAATCGAGGCTCTTCCCCTTGAGTGTGAAAGGCTCGGTATAGATAAAATAAGTGATATAATAGGAGTGATTGACTAATGGGTAAGGACGTAATTATTGCCTGCGATTTTTCGTCGGCACAGGCAACCTTTGATTTCCTCGATAAATTTACAGAGGAAAAGCCTTTTGTAAAAATCGGTATGGAGCTTTATTATGCAGAGGGTCCGTCAATTGTTAAGGAGATTAAGAAAAGGGGACATAAGATTTTTCTTGACCTTAAGCTTCACGATATTCCAAATACAGTAAAAAAATCCATGGCAGTGCTTTCAAGGCTTGATGTTGATATGACAAATCTTCACGCAGCAGGCACAATTGATATGATGAAGGCGGCACTGGAGGGCTTAACACGTGAGGACGGCACCCGTCCGCTGCTTATTGCAGTAACCCAGCTTACCTCCACCAGTGAGGAAAGAATGCAAAATGAGCTGTTAATCAATGCGTCTATTAACGATACCATTGTTAAGTATGCCGAGAACGCCAAGACCGCAGGCCTTGACGGCGTTGTGTGCTCTCCTCTTGAGGCAGGAATGGTTAAGGAAAGCTGCGGTAAAGCATTTATGACCGTTACGCCCGGTGTTCGCTTTGCTGACGGCGAGGTGGGTGACCAGGTGAGAGTAACTACTCCAGCAAAGGCTAAGGAGATTGGCTCGGATTATATCGTTGTAGGCAGACCTATTACCGCCGCTGATGACCCTGTAGCGGCATACAGACGCTGTGTTGCGGAATTTGTGGGATAAGGAGAATTGTAATGGAAGGCTATAAAAGAGAGTTTATTAAATTTTTAGAGGACGCAGGCGTTTTAAAATTCGGTGATTTCACCGCAAAAAGCGGCAGAAAAATACCTTATTTCATCAACGCAGGCGACATCAAAACAGGCGAGCAAATTCAAAAGCTGGGCGAGTTTTATGCCAAGGCTTATTTTGACAAGGTAGGCAACAAAAGGGCTGTGCTTTACGGCCCGGCATATAAGGGCATACCAATTGCGGTTTCAGTTGCAGTTGCCCTTGCAAGGCAGGGGCTGGACGTGCCCTTCTTCTTTAACAGAAAAGAGGAAAAGGACCACGGTGAAGGCGGTGTTTTTGTAGGCTACACACCAAAGGCAGGCGAGGAAATAGTAATTGTTGAGGACGTGGTTACAGCCGGTACCGCCATTAGAGAAAGTATGGCAATCCTTTCAAAATTGGAGGGAACACGTGTTGCCGCAACCTTTGTTATGGTTGACCGTAAGGAAAAGGGACAGACGGATAAATCAGCCATTGCTGAGGTTGGCGAGGAATACGGCTTCCCTGTATATTCGGTAGTTGATGTTTATGACATTATTGAATATCTTGAGGAAGATGATAAAAATCGTGAAAATGTTGAGCGTATAAAGAAATATCTTGAAATCAACGGTGCTAAGGCATAGGAGGTGACGGTAATAAAAATGCGTCATTTGCTTGATACAACGGATTTGTCACTGCAGGAAATTGACGATATGATTGCTCTTGCAGTTGACATAATAAACAACAAGGATAAGTATGCCCATGTGTGCGACGGCAAAAAGCTTGCCACACTTTTCTTTGAACCGTCCACAAGGACCCGTCTTTCCTTTGAGGCGGCTATGATGGAGCTGGGCGGCAATGTTCTCGGCTTTTCAGAGGCAGGCTCCTCCTCAGCATCAAAGGGTGAAAGCGTGGAGGATACCGTAACGATGGTTTCCTGCTATGCCGATATTATTGCAATGCGTCATCCTCTTGAGGGCGCACCCAGAGTTGCAAGCCTCCGCAGCGGCGTACCTATCATCAACGCAGGGGACGGAGGTCACTCCCATCCCACCCAAACTCTTACGGACCTGCTGACAATTTACCGTGAAAAAGGCACCTTTGACAATCTTACAGTAGGCTTATGCGGTGATCTTAAGTTCGGCAGAACGGTTCATTCGCTGATTAAGGCTATGTGCAGGTATAAAAATGTTAAATTTGTGCTGATTTCACCTAAGGAACTGGCTGTTCCGGACTATATCAAAAGTGACGTCCTTGACAAAAGCGGTAATGAATATATTGAGGTGGAAACAATGGAGCAGGCTATGGATAAGCTTGATATCCTTTATATGACACGTATTCAGCGTGAACGCTTTTTCTCCGAGGATGAGTACCTTAAGCATAAGGACGCCTTTGTCCTTGACCTTGATAAGCTGAAAACAGCAAAAGCAGATTTAACAATAATGCACCCGCTTCCAAGGGTTAATGAAATTTCAACAGAGGTAGACGACGACCCAAGGGCAAAGTATTTTGTTCAGGCGCTTAACGGCAAATATATCCGTATGGCACTGATTATTACACTGCTTAAATGGGGAGGTGCACTGTAATGAATATTGACGCAATTGAAAACGGATATGTAATTGACCATATCCCTGCAGGAAAGGGAATGCAGGTTTATGAAATACTTAATCTCAGTACACTTTCCTGTCAGGTAGCAATTATCACCAATGCAAAATCAAAGAAAAATTCGGCAAAGGATATCATAAAGATAAACAGCCTTATTGATTTGGATTTGGACGTGATTGCTTATATTGCACCTCAGGCAACAGTAAATGTTATTAAAAACAGTGAACGTGTGGAAAAGCGCAAGCTGTCTATGCCAAAGGAGCTTAAGGATGTAATTAAATGTCCCAATCCGCGCTGTATTTGTAATAATGAGCAAATAAGCCACATATTCAAATTAACTGATGACAAAGGCACCTACCGTTGCCTTTATTGTGAAACAAAAGCAAAATAAAAGAAAAAATGTCAGCACAGTGTACTGACATTTTTTCTTTTATTTCTGATGTATTGTATTTTCTAT
>CAMBQD010000142.1 GCA_945869905.1 uncultured Clostridia bacterium
CTCAGGATAGTCCTCAGACGTTTCCTCCATAACCTTTCTCCAAAGCTTTGAGGAGTCAAGCACATTTGCCTTGTCAACGCAGGTAAGCTTTTTGCCGCGCTTCATTGCGTACTCAAAGCCTGCCCTAACAATTCTCTTAATTTCAGGATAGGTGTATCTCTCTGTGTCGTATGCACCCACAACACCGTTTTTCTCATATGTTCCTCTGTCACCGAAATAAATGCCGCCGGTGAGCTCACGTACAATGAGTATGTCAAGCTCGTCACCGATAATTTCAGGCTTAAGAGGAGACGCTGATTTAAGCGGAGCAAAAATCTTTGCAGGGCGAAGATTTGCAAAAAGCCCCAAATCCTCACGAATTGCAAGCAGGCCCTTTTCAGGTCTGATTTCACTTGGCAGAGTGTCCCATTTCGGACCGCCTACAGAGCCAAGCAAAACTGCGTCGCTTGCCTTGCAGGCATCTGCTGTTTCCTTGGGGTAGGGTACTCCTGCTGCGTCAATTGCCGCACCGCCTAAAAGCTGATAATTATAATCAAGCTTAAAGCCGAATTTTTCTCCTGCCCTGTCAAGAACCTTGATACATTCGTCAACTATTTCAGGGCCTATTCCGTCACCCTTTAAAACTGTAATTTTGTAGCTGTTCATAATAATTCTCCTTTAAAAGACTGTTTAACTCACTGTCATTAGCCTTTTTATCAGCAGACATCAAAGATACCGGGCATTGTGTCGTCACGCATTGTGTCCGGCTGGTCACGGTTAATGGCACAAATAATGCCCTTCATTGATGCGTAGCTGATATTGTGGCTTACACCTATACCGAAAACATCCTTACCCTGTGGGTTTTTCAAATGAATATAGCTGATAGCCTTTGAATCCGAGCCTACGGAAATAGCGTGCTCGCTGTAATCTATAAACTCATAATTGCCCAATCCGATTTTGTTCATAGCCAGGCAAAAGGCTCCGATAGGACCGTTGCTTGTGCCCTCAATTTCAACAGGAGCTTCGTCCTTGTATTTGATTGCACCTGTAAAATGAACGCTTGTTAAGGCTTCGCCCTCGTTCTTTTCTTCGCTTATTTTGTATTTTGTAAGCCTGTAAGGACCGCATACATTCCTGTATTCCTTCTGGAACAGGTCAAATACCTCTGAGCTTTTCAGCTCCTTGCCCTTTTCGTCACAGGCCTTTTGAACAACGGCACCGAATTCGGGGTGCATTGCCTTTGGCATTTTAATTCCGTATTCATTGGCAAGTATAAAGGCAGTACCGCCCTTACCGCTTTGTGAATTAATGCGGATAATAGGCTCATACTCTCTGCCAACATCGGCAGGGTCAATGGGAAGGTACGGTACCTCCCATTTGTCAGTATTGTGTTCATCCATATAGATTTTGCCCTTATTTATGGCGTCCTGATGTGAGCCTGAAAAGGCGGTAAATACAAGCTCGCCTGCATAGGGATGACGTGGAGGAACCTTCATTTTTGTTGTTCTTTCATAAACATCTTTGATTTTGTTGATGTCGTGAAAATCAAGCTCAGGGTCAACTCCCTGTGTCCACATATTAAGGGCAAGTGTGACGATGTCCACATTACCTGTTCTTTCACCGTTTCCGAAAAGAGTACCCTCTACTCTGTCTGCACCTGCCATAAGTGCCAGCTCTGTTGCCGCAACGCCTTCACCTCTGTCGTTGTGAGGGTGAAGAGAAATAATTGCAGCCTCACGGTTTGGTAAATGACGGCAGAAATATTCAATCTGGTCTGCATATCCGTTGGGAGTTGAACACTCAACGGTTGATGGCAGGTTAAGGATAATAGGATTATCCTTTGTGATATGAAGCTCCTCCATAACCCTGCGGCATATTTCAACTGCGTTGTCCATTTCGGTTCCCGTAAAGCTCTCAGGGCTGTACTCAAAGCGGATGTTTGTTTCAGGGTTTGTTTTTTTCTGCTCCTCAGTTAAATCGTAAATGAGCTTTGCTCCCTTAACCGCAATGTCAATAACACCCTGCATATCGGTTTTAAAAACAACCTTACGCTGAAGCGTTGATGTTGAATTATAAAAATGCACAATAACATTTTTCGCACCCTTGATTGCCTCAAAGGTCTTTTTGATAAGATGAGGTCTTGCCTGAACAAGCACCTGAATTGTTACATCGTCGGGAATATAATTGCCATCGATAAGAGTTCTTAAAATTTCATACTCAGTTTCACTGGCAGAGGGGAAACCAACCTCGATTTCCTTAATACCGATATCAACCAATGTACTGAAAAGCTCCAGCTTTTCCTGAAGATTCATTGGGTCAACAAGTGCCTGATTGCCGTCACGCATATCAACAGAGCACCATATAGGCGCCTTTGTGATTGTATTGTCAGGCCAAGTCCTGTCAGGAATGTTAATTGGCTTGAACGGTGTGTATTTTTCATACCCTTTTTTCATAATAAATCAATCTCCTTTCAATTTTGCACAGGAGCAAAAAAATAAGCCCCTACACGCATAAGTATAGGGGCGTAATATCTACGCGGTACCACCCTATTTCAGCAGATTAACTGCCCTTTAGCATCCATCAATGCCTTTGCCTGTAACGCGGCAACACGTCTGTTCCTATTAATTTCTATTCAAAACAGCAACTCCGCAGAGAGCTATACACCATATAACCTGTATTGACTTACACCAACCGTCAACTCTCTTAAACTAAATCATAAGGTCTTTTTCTGCATCAAAGTCTTTGCTTGGGTACTATTTAATTGTTAGTAATATTATAGCAAAAGAAAATCTTTTGTCAATAGAAAATTGAGATTTTACAGCAAGGAATATCCGTAGCCGTTGGCGATTGCGTCAACCCTTTCGCCTGCACGGCAATGTGGGCAGTCGTTTGCAGGATATGCCTCGTATCCCGGAACGTCGTCCTTGTTGAAAATAGTGTTAACCTCAACGCCGTTAACCTGATTTATTGCAGAGAAAATTGATGTTACCCCTGCAACTCTGCCTCCGTAATAGCTTACGCTTTCCATTGCTCTTTCAACGGTTTTACCACTGGTAATACAGGAAATGAGGATTACAACATCCTTGCCGCTGATAAGCTTTTTCAGATTGTCACGGAAAATAATGTTGCCTGATGCGTCATACTCCGGACCAAGCACATAAACCGTACTGTCAGGATTTGGATTAAGCATATTCGGTCTTGCCAGCTCGTGAGCCAGATATGCACCCAGTGCCTGAGTTTCATACAGGCATAAAACAGAATCAACGTGAATATTTCTCTCAACATAATACTGTGCCATAAGCATAGCGGCGTCAACAGATACATTGTGGTTATGCTTTATGTCGGATGTGCCTATGTAATAATTTAAGTGTGATGAAGATGAAATAAAATGACCGGGCATAGCGTGAATAAATACCCTTTCATCTCTGTGTGATGTTATTGTGTAAATAGGTTTATCCATATTGTATATGCTCCTTCTAATTCTCTTACCTTAATTTTACATTAGAAGTTTTCTTTTTTCAACAGCATTGGGTGTACAAATTATCATTAATTATTTGTGAAAAATAGACAAAGGTATAAAATTAAATCCTGTCCTTATATCTTTCAGCTGTGATTATGCCGTCATTAACGTGCAGCTTGCATATACGTGCGTTTCGCCTGTCGCCGCTGAGTCCGTCGTCCTCAATATCCCTTGCGTGATATATTGCATACCACTGACCCTTGTATTTAATCATTGAGTGATGGCCTGTGCCCTCCTCAAATTCATTTGCCTTCAGCACAGGAGCATAGGTGCTGTCGTCAGGGTATTTCTCAAATTTGAT
>CAMBQD010000143.1 GCA_945869905.1 uncultured Clostridia bacterium
GGCAGACAATAGTAGTAAATTGAGCGTATAAATTCAACCCTGTACGCTGAATTTATTACTATTGCACCTCCTTTCATTAAAATAAATTTTTTCAGAAATGAGGTATTTAAAATGTTTTTCAAGAATTTTAAAATTTGGGAAACAGAGCTTGCCGGCAGAAAGCTTACCCTTGAAACCGGTAAAATGGCAGGCCTTGCAAATGCTGCAATTATGGCACGCTACGGTGACACAGAGGTTCTTTGCACAGTAACAGCATCTGCAAAGCCGCGTGAGGGCGTTGATTTCTTCCCTCTCTCAGTTGACTATGAGGAGAAGATGTATTCAGTGGGCAGAATTCCCGGATCCTTCCTCCGCCGTGAAGGCAGAGCAAGTGAAAAGGCAATACTGACATCACGTTGTATTGACCGTCCTATACGTCCCCTTTTCCCTAAGGATTTAAGAAATGACTGCTCAGTAGTTGCAACTGTTATGTCCGTTGATCCTGACTGCTCACCTGAAATCACAGCCGCAATAGGTGTTTCAGCCGCAATTGCAATTTCAGATATTCCTTGGGATGGTCCTATATCCTCTGTTAATGTCGGTCTTGTTGACGGTGAAATTGTTATCAACCCAACCCTTGAGCAGAGAGCAAAGACAGACCTTACCCTGACTGTTGCATCAACAGCAGATTTGGTTGCTATGATTGAGGCAGGCGGTAACGAAATTGACGATGACACAATGTTCAACGCAATTATGGCAGGTCACGAGGAAAACAAGAAGATTGTTAAATTCATTCAGGGCATTGTTGACGAGGTTGGCAAGCCTAAGTTTGCTTACGAGTCCTCCGACCCGGACCCTGAAATTATGGCAGAAATAGAGGAGTTCTGCATTGAAGATGTTAAGAAGGCTCTTGACACAGACGACAAGCTTGTACGTGACGAGGCTCTGCTTCCGATCTACGCCGCAGTTCACGAGAAGTTCGACGAACGCTTTGAGGGCAACGAGGCTAAGCTTGACGAGATTATGTATCTTGTTCAAAAGCACGTTGTACGCGCTTGGCTTAAGGACGAGCATAAGAGAGTTGACGGCAGAGGCATTGACGAAATCCGTCCTCTTAATGCAGAGGTTGATTTGCTGGCAAGAGCACACGGCTCAGGTCTTTTCACAAGAGGTCAGACTCAGGTGCTTTCAGTAACAACACTGGGTCCTATCACAGACTCACAGCTTCTTGACGGTCTTGACGAGCAGACTGAAAAAAGATATATCCACCACTACAATTTCCCGTCATATTCTGTTGGCGAAACGAAGCCTTCAAGAGGTCCCGGCAGACGTGAAATCGGTCACGGTGCCCTGGCAGAAAAGGCACTTGTACCCGTACTTCCAACGGTTGACGAATTCCCATATGCAATCCGCGTTGTATCCGAGGTTCTTTCCTCAAACGGTTCAACCTCACAGGGCTCTATCTGCGGCTCAACTCTTTCTCTTATGGCTGCCGGTGTTCCCATTAAGGCACCTGTTGCAGGTATCAGCTGTGGTCTTATCACAGGTGACGAGGGTGTTTACGGCGACTTTATGACAATGGTTGATATTCAGGGACTTGAGGATTTCTACGGCGATATGGACTTCAAGGTTGCAGGTACAAAGAAGGGTATCACAGCAATTCAGATGGACCTTAAGGTACACGGTCTTACTCCCGAAATCATCAAAGAGGCATTTGCAAAAACTCACAAGGCAAGAGATTATATCCTTGACGAAATTATGCTTCCTGTTATCAGCGAGCCGAGAAAAGAGCTTTCAAAATATGCTCCTAAGATGTACACCCTTACAATTGACCCTGACAAGATTGGCGATGTTATCGGTAAGGGCGGCAAGGTAATTCAGGAAATCCAGAATGACTATGACGTAAAAATTAATATTGAAGAGGACGGCAGAGTATATGTAAGCGGTGTTGACGCAGACAAATGCCAAGGCGCAGTTAACATTGTAAAGCTTATTGCTACCGACCCTGAGGTTGGTGCCTTCTACAACGGTATTGTAACAAGGATTATGAATTTCGGCGCATTTGTTGAAATTGCTCCCGGCAAGGAAGGTCTTGTTCACATTTCAAGACTTGATGTTAAGAGAACTGAAAAGGTTGAGGACGTTGTAAATGTCGGCGATTCAATTATCGTTAAATGTATCGAAATTGACGACCAGGGCAGAATTAATCTTTCAAGAAGGGACGCTCTTATTGAGCTTGAGGGTATGACTCCCGAAAATGATATTGACGAGTCACCGAGAAAGCCCAGGAGAGATAACCGCCCAAGAAGATAATCATAATAAATTATTCAGCCGTGCAGAAAACTGCACGGCTTTTTTGTTGACTTTATCTTCGGTTTATTATATTGTATACTTACAGAATATTTATTTTCGCGAGGTAGATATGGAAAAAATCAGTGTCAGCTCAAAACGCTTTGTTGACGAATACGGACGTGAACGTATTTTTCACGGAGTAAATTTCGGCGCAAAGAATATGTCATTTTTTGATTGGTATGAGGAAAGCGAGTTTGGTATCCCTTTTGAAAAATGTATCGAGCAGTTAAGCAGCCGCGGAGTAAACGTAATTCGCCATTTTGTTAACTGGTCCTGCATCGAGCCTGAGCCCAGAAGTTATAACGAAAAATTTCTTGATGAAATACAGTATTTTTTAGATGTTTGTGAAAAATACAGCATTTATGTTTATATTGATATGCATCAGGATTTGTACAGCCTGTTCCGTGACCCAAGCAAGGTTAATTTAAAGCACTATAACAAGTGCGGCGACGGTGCGCCGTTATGGGCTTGCTTTACAAACGGTGCACGCTTTAAAAAGCCTTCATTAGTATGGGCAGAGGGATATTTCTTTGACAAGGCTGTGCATAATGCCTTTGATAATTTTTGGAACAATACCGAAATTTACGGTCAGGGCATACAGGACCATTTTTGCGATTTATGGAGAATGCTGGCAAAAAGATTCGGTAATCATCCTGCGTTGCTGGGCTTTGACATTTTAAATGAGCCGTATCCCGGAACCGACGGCGGCAAGGTTTTTTCACTGATAGTAAAAAATGCAGTTGACACAACCCTTGACAACAAAAAAATCAGCAAGAAAAGGTTGTTTAAATCCTTTGCTCACAAGGCACCTATTGCAAAGGTTTTAAATCAATATGACAGTAATATAATAAACGGTATAACCTCTCCCTGCAATGATATTATTGAAAAATTTGATAAAGAGATGTATTCTCCGTTTATAAACAAGGTTACAGCCGCAATACGCGAGGAAACCGACAACGGTATAATATTTACCGAAAACTGCTATTATTCAAATTTGGGGATTCCGTTTTCCGCTCCCCCGGTTACGGTAAACGGAGAGCGTGAAAAAAATCAGGCATTTGCACCCCACGCATATGACCTTATGGTGGACACACCTCTTTATAAGTATGCCGACAATGAACGTGTAGGCGCAATATTTGCAAGAAGGCGCGAGGAGCAGCTTAAGCTTGATGTACCCGTATTGGTAGGTGAATGGGGAGGCGGTGTTGAAACCGGCGATTGGTTTGAACACGGCGAATATTTGCTGGACCTTTTTGATAAAAACAAATGGAGCAATACATACTGGGCGTTTATCAAAGAGGCTTTGGACACACCTATTATGGATATGCTTCACAGACCGTATCCCGAAGCGGTTTGCGGAGAAATTGAGGAATACTGCTACAGCAAGGAAAAGCAAACCTTTACCCTTTCATTTAATCAGGAAAAGGAGTATAACGTACCTACAGAAATATATCTGCACAAAAG
>CAMBQD010000144.1 GCA_945869905.1 uncultured Clostridia bacterium
TATAAGCCTTGACGAATATGTTGACGCAAAAAGAAATATTTTGATTTACCAGAATTCCCAATGCAAAACCGTGTTAAATGCCGATTGTGATTATTCCATAGGCAACAGGGTTTACCATGATATGAGGTATGATGTCAGGGGTCAGCTTTCCGAATTTTCAATCAAGCACCCTGTAAATCGCGGTGCATATATGAAGGAAAACGGCGATATCGTTTATACAGATAACGGCAATGAAACCTATGTTATGAACAGGGAAGATATAATTATTCCCGGAACTCATAATATTGAAAATTACTGTACTGCAATAAGTGCCGTATGGGGACTTGTTAATCCGGAAAATATGTTAAAGGTTGCACGTACCTTTGGCGGGGTTGAGCACAGAATAGAATTTGTACGTGAATTCAACGGAGTTAAGTATTACAACGATTCTATTGCCACATCACCGTCACGTGTTATAAGCGGACTGCGTGCCTTTGGTAAAAAAATAATCGTTATTATGGGTGGCTCCGATAAGGGCAATGATATGAGCGAAATGGTGCCGGATATACTTAAATACGTAAAGCTGCTTGTATTAAACGGTGCCACTGCAGAAAAGATTTATGATACCATTGTAAATTTTGACGGCTATAAGGAGTCGGGTATTGAAATAGTTAAAACAGATGTGCTTGAAAATGCTTTATCTGTAGCAAAAGAGAAAGCACAGGCAGGGGATATTGTTTCTCTTTGTCCTGCCTGTCCTGCCTTTGACCAGTTTAAAACCTTTGAATACAGAGGCAGAAAATTTAAAGAACTTGTAAATGGATTTGGTGAATAATGAATAATACACTTGAACTTCTTAAAGAGCTTACACAAGCTGTGGGTGTATCCGGCAATGAGGATAATATTGTCAGTCTGCTTAAGGACAGGCTTAAAGCCTATGGCGAAGTAACGGTTGACAGTATGAATAATGTATTCTGCACCTTTGGTGAAGGATATCACTTTTTGCTTGACGCTCATATTGATGAAATCGGATTTGTTGTAACAGAAATAACCGATGACGGATTTATAAGATTTTCCGCCTGCGGCGGTATTGACCCACGTCCTTTACCTGCTACTGAGGTTTCGGTATGGGGCAGGAAGGAGCTGAGAGGTGTTATTTCAACTCTGCCTCCCCACCTTCAAACTGCTGAGGACGAAAAGAAAGCACCTAAAATTTCTCAGCTTGCAATTGATGTTGGAATGTCCAGTGACAGAATTAAGGAATTTGTTTCATTAGGTGACAGAATAACCGTTAGGCGTAATTTTACTCCATTAATGAATGGTCTTATCAGCGCCTCCTGTCTTGATGACAGGTCAGGTGTTGCGGCAATACTGATGTGCCTTGATGAGCTTAAAAATTTACCCTGTAAAATTACGGTTATGCTTTCCTCACAGGAGGAGGTTGGTACAAGAGGTGCCAAGGCAGGTGCTTATGCAAAAAATGTTGACGAGGCAATTTCCGTTGACGTTTCCTTTGCTTATACTCCAGGCTGTGAAAAATCGGATTGCGGTGAAATCTCAAATGGTGCAATGATTGGATTTTCACCCATTCTTGACAGGGAAATGTCACGTAAGCTTGTTGCAGTTGCAGAAAAGAACCAAATTAAATATCAGTGTGAAATTATGAACGGAAAAACAGGCACAAATTCCGATGTTATATCCGTCAGTGAAAACGGTATAAAAACCGCACTTATTTCAATCCCTGAAAAATATATGCACCAAAGTGTTGAGGTTGCGGACACCGCAGACGTTGAAGGTGTCAGCAGACTCATTTGTGCTTATATCAAGGAAAGGATAGGTGAGATTAATGCTTAAAAAGCTATGCCTACTTAACGGCACATCAGGTGACGAAAAGCCTGTACGTGATTTTATAATCAATGAAATTAAAAATTATTGCCAATACAGTATTGACAGCTTAGGCTCGGTAATCGCCTTTAAAAAAGGTAAAAAAGCACCCAAAAAAAAGGTTATGTACTGTGCCCATATGGACGAGGTTGGATTAATAATCACCGATATTGATGATTCAGGCTATCTTTCCTTTGACGCAGTAGGCGGTATTGACCCTAAGGTAATTGCAGACAGAGTAGTCAATGTAAACTCAGTTAACGGTGTTATCGGCTTAAAGCCGATACACCAGCTCACATATGAGGAAAAGGAAGCTGTGCCTGCTTTTAAGTCAATGAAAATTGACATTGGTGCAAATAGCAGGGAGGATGCACTCAATTTCGTGCATCCCGGTGATTATGCTTATTTTGTATCGGATTACTGTGAGTTTGGTGACGGATTTATTAAATCAAAGGCACTTGATGACAGAATAGGATGTATGCTTTTGATTGAGCTTATTAAATCCGATTTGGAATATGATACCTGGTTTTGCTTCAATGTTCAGGAGGAGGTCGGTCTCAGAGGCGCATTATGTACCTCATATCAGGTTCAAAGTGATATTGCAGTGGTTTTAGAGGCAACAACTGCGGCAGACCTCTGCGGTGTAACAGGCGGGGAGAGAGTTTGTGTGTTAGGTGAGGGAGCGGTTGTTTCCTTTATGGACGGCAGAACTATATATGATAAAGAGCTTTACAGCCTCGCAATGAAAACTGCCAAGGAAAACGACATTAAGGCACAGACAAAAACAGCCATTGCAGGCGGAAATGACTCAGGGGCAATTCAAAACAGCGGTAAGGGAAGCAGGGTGCTTGCAATATCCCTGCCCTGCAGATATATTCATTCTGCCTCAAGTGTCGTTAAAAAATCAGATATTGAAGAAACAAGAAAGCTAATTAATGCTTTAATGCTTAAGCTTTATGATTGAAAGAATTAATAATATTGATCAACTGCAAAATTTTATAAAAAAAGATATTTACTTTGTCCGTATAATGTCACTTATAAAAGCCTACGGATGTGAATATGACTTTGCCCGCTTTTACAGACAGAAGGATGAAACCGAAAATATAACTGCCATAATTTCAAGGCTTGACGGTGACTTTACACTTTGCTGTAAAGGTGATGCCGATTTAACTGAGCTTGAAGAATTTTTTACGGTAATGGGCTTTAACTCCCTGTTAACTGACGAAAGTGTTAATATGCCCCGTAAATTCAGCGAGGGTATTGTTATGTCAACGGATAAAAGGCTTGAGCTGCCCTGTCCCTATGGGGAAACAGACAGGTTTCCAAGGCTTATGGAGCTTTACAATTATGTTGATTATGACTCACTTGACTTTGAGGCTTGGTATGTTGATATAAGCCACAGAATACGTCACGGCTGTGCAAGGGCATATACCTTTAATGTTAACAATGAAATTGTTTCAAGCGGTATTTTTTCATCAATTTATAATGACGATGCAATATTAAGCGCAGTACAAACCTCACCGCTCTACAGAAAAATGGGCTATGGCTCATATCTGATTTCGGATATGCTCAGTGATATTAAAGGCACTGTATATCTTATGCGTGAGAAGGATTTAAACGAGCAGTTTTATTTAAGGCTTGGATTTGAAAATCAGCGAAAAAATTGAAAATGCCTCTGACAAAGCACTTGAATTATGCAAAAGGCAGTTTGACTATATTGATGATATTACGGAATATAATCAGCTTAAGGTGTTAAATGCCTTCAGAGAATACAGGATTTCGGAAAGCCATTTTACCGCAAGCACAGGCTACGGCTACAACGACAGAGGACGAGATACTCTTGATAAGGTTTGGGCAAAGGTTTTCGGCGCGGAGGATGCCCTTGTACGCCATAATTTTACCTGTGGAACCCATACACTTGCCACTGCG
>CAMBQD010000145.1 GCA_945869905.1 uncultured Clostridia bacterium
AGCCTGAAATGAGCGAGGTAGTTGCAGTAGGACCCGGCACTGAGGAAAATCCAATGACGGTTAAAGCCGGAGACAGGGTTATAATCAGCAAGTATTCGGGCACTGAGGTTAAGCTTGACGGCGTTGAATACACAATCACATCTGTTAAGGATATCCTTGCAGTAGTTGAGTAACATTATTTCAGAAAGGATTGATTTTTATGGCAAAGGATATTATTTACGGCGAGGACGCCCGCAAGGCATTGCAGGCAGGTATTGATAAGCTCGCCAACACAGTAAAAATTACATTGGGACCTAAGGGACGTAACGTTGTTCTTGACAAAAAGTACGGTGCTCCCCTTATTACAAATGACGGCGTAACAATCGCAAAGGAAATCGAGCTTGAGGACTCATTTGAAAATATGGGTGCGCAGCTTGTTAAGGAGGTTTCCTCCAAAACCAATGACGATGCAGGCGACGGCACTACAACCGCCACACTGCTTGCTCAGGCTCTTGTACGAGAGGGTATGAAAAATGTTGCTGCCGGCGCAAATCCAATGGCAGTTAAAAACGGCATTAAAGCCGCAGTTGATAAGGCTGTTGAGGCAATAAAGGCTAATTCACAGCAGGTTAAGGGCTCTGCCGATATTGCAAGAGTTGCCACTGTTTCTGCGGCAGACGAGTATGTTGGTACTCTTATTGCAGACGCTATGGATAAGGTTTCCGCAGACGGCGTTATCACTATTGAGGAGTCAAAGACTGCAGATACAGTTTGCGAGGTTGTTGAGGGTATGCAGTTTGACCGTGGCTATATTTCACCTTATATGGTAACAGATACCGATAAGATGGAGGCTGTTATTGACGACGCAATGCTCCTTATCACAGATAAGAAGATTTCATCAGTTCAGGATATTCTTCCTCTCCTTGAGTCCGTGCTTAAATCAGGACAAAAGCTTGTTATTATTGCTGAGGATGTTGAGGGCGAGGCTCTCCAGACAATCCTTCTTAACAAGCTCCGCGGTACATTTACCTGTGTTTGCGTAAAGGCTCCGGGCTTTGGCGACAGAAGAAAGGATATGCTTCAGGATATCGCTGTTCTCACAGGCGGTCAGGTTATCACATCTGATATCGGTCTTGAGCTTAAGGATGCTACTATGGCTATGCTCGGTAAGGCTCGTCAGGTTAAGGTAACTAAGGAAAATACAATTATCGTTGACGGTGCAGGCGACTCTGCCGAAATTAAAAACAGAGTTGGCCAGATTAGAACAGCAATTGAAAACAGCACATCTGATTTTGACCGTGAAAAACTTCAGGAAAGACTTGCCAAAATGGCAGGCGGCGTAGCAGTAATCAAGGTTGGCGCCGCTACAGAAACAGAAATGAAGGAAAAGAAGCTTCGTATTGAGGATGCTCTTGCAGCAACAAAGGCTGCTGTTGAGGAGGGCATTGTTGCCGGCGGCGGTGTTGCTCTTATCAATGCAATTCCTGCTGTTGAGGCCCTGCTTGATACAGACGACGCTGACTTTAAGACAGGTGTTTCAATCGTTCTTAAGGCCCTTGAGGAGCCGCTCCGCCAGATTGCCGTTAATGCAGGTATGGAAGGCTCTGTTATCCTTGATAAAATTAAGAATTCAGACAAGGTTGGCTACGGTCTTAACTTTGCAACAAATACCTATTGCGATATGATTGAGGAGGGTATTGTTGACCCTGCAAAGGTTACTCGTTCTGCAATTCAGAATGCGGCATCTGTTGCAGCAATGGTACTCACCACCGAGTCACTTGTAACAGATATTAAGGACCCACAGGCTGACGCTGCACAGGCAGCAGCTATGGCAGCAGCACAGGGCGGCGGAATGTATTAATAGATAATACAAAAACAAATAAAACCAAATTCAGTCTCTCTTGTAAAAGTGAGGGGGCACACACATCCTGCTTACAGTGGGATTGGAAACAGCCTTGGACTCGATGTCCAAGGCTGTTTTTACGTATTCCTTTATTTACATTACTGATGAAAAATGCTAAAATAATTTCGGCAGGTGATTTTATGACATTGCAGGAAATAATTGATGATAGCAAAAGCATAGTTTTCTTCGGCGGTGCAGGCGTGTCCACGGAAAGCGGCATACCTGATTTCCGTTCTGTTGACGGACTTTACAATCAAAAATACGATTATCCGCCGGAGGAGATTTTATCCCATACATTTTTTGTAAATAACACAGGTGAGTTCTACAAATTTTACAGGGACAAAATGCTTTGCCTTGACGCTCAGCCCAATGCCGCCCATTACAAGTTGGCTGAGTTGGAAAGGTCAGGAAAGCTGAAGGCGGTTGTTACCCAAAATATAGATGGACTTCATCAAAAGGCAGGCAGCAAAAATGTTTTTGAGCTTCACGGCTCTGTACTGAGAAATTACTGTACTAAGTGCGGAAAATTCTTCAATGCAGAATATATGCTCAGCTCAACAGGAATTCCGAGGTGTGATGATTGCTTGTCAATCATCAAGCCTGATGTTGTGCTTTATGAGGAAGGGCTTAACAGCAATACCGTAAACGGTGCACTTAATGCTATTTCCAATGCCGATTGTCTTATTGTTGCCGGTACAAGTCTAACTGTTTATCCTGCGGCAGGCTTTGTTAAATATTTCGGCGGTAAGCATTTTGTGTTGATTAATAAAGATAAAACACCCTTGGATAATGCGGCAGACTTAGTTATTCACGGCAAGGTGGGGGAGATTTTGTCTAAGATAAAAAACACTTGACAAATTTCACCTAAAGTATTATCATACTTACAATAAATTAACACGTTGATGAGAATAGGTTTTGTTTTTGCAGTTGTTTCAGAGAATCGTCGGTCGGTGTAAGGCGGTACAATGCTTAACAAAATATCCTCTCTGAGTGGCTGTGCTGAAAACTCAGTAGGTGCAGACGGCTTCCACCGGTATCGGGATCGTGTATGTCAGTACATAAAGTGCGTTTTTTACGAAAAAGAGTGGTACCACGGTATTAATTATCGCCTCTTTGTCCTTATGGGCAAAGGGGCTTTTATTTTTTAGTTGAAAGAGGGATAATATGGCAGATTTGGTAGAAATTCGTTGGCACGGACGCGGCGGTCAGGGCGCAAAAACTGCGGCTCTTCTGCTGGCAGATGTGGCATTTAAAACCGGCAAATATGTTCAGGGCTTTCCTGAATACGGTCCGGAGCGTATGGGCGCGCCGATTACGGCTTATAACAGAATAAGCAGTAATGAAATAAGAGTTCATTCAAATATTTACGAGCCTGATTTTGTTGTGGTTGTTGACAGCGGCCTTTTGGATGTTGTTGATGTTGCCGACGGCTTAAAGGATAACGGAGCAATTGTGGTTAATACCCATAAATCTCCTGAATTTATCAGGGAAAAAATAGGCGATTATAAGGGCAGGATTTATACCATTGATGCGCGCAAGGTGTCAAAGGCCTGTCTTGGTAAGTATTTTCCAAACACACCTATGCTTGCCGCAATCGTTAAGGTGTCAGGTGTTATGGATAAAGATACCTTTTTTAATGAAATGGAAAATTCCTTTTCTCATAAATTCTCCTCTAAGCCTGAGGTTATTGAGGGCAATATGAATGCTCTGAGAATGGCTTATGACGAGGTTAAACAGGAGGAACAGTAATATGAAAACAGATATTAATAAGCTTCATTTGGACTGCACCTGGCAGGAGCTGACAGAGGGTATGCAGATTTACGGCGAAAAAACATCGGAGTCTTTTA
>CAMBQD010000146.1 GCA_945869905.1 uncultured Clostridia bacterium
ATTTATGTAATTAATTAAATATTTGTTCTATAGTACTTTTATTAGTAATATGCTCAAATGTGATATTGAATATGAATTACCAATATGTATAATGAAATTGTAATAGAAAACAGGAGGTAATTCATATGAAAAAAAACAAAAAACAGATTTTCACAGGTATTATAATTTTCACGGTTACGCTAATTGCAGGGTTCGGAATTACCGTGCTGACCTTTAGCCTTTTTGACACTCTCAGCAGAAACCAAATGCGTTTTCTGTTTGCACTTGACGTTTTTCTGCTTATTATAAGCGGAGGCGGGGTGTATCTTTTTTCTGAGGCAAAGAAGAGAAGAAGGAAAAAAAGGGAGCTTTTTGAAAAAAGGCACAACGGCAGGGTTGCAGAAAAAAATAAGATGATGAGCGGTATTTATGATATTATTGAAAACAAAAACTTTGCGGCTTAACTTTTACTTTAAAAAAGTATGTGTTATAATGGATGCATCTTCGGGTGCATCTTTTTTTGGAGGTCTTTATGGACAGCAGGGATTTTTCAATTCATTCGGATATTAAAAATGTTAAGATTTACGATGACTTTTGGAACAGCATTACCGAGCTTGTCAGAAAAGAGGTTATCCCCTATCAGTACCTTGCTCTGAGTGATAAAATTGACGGTGCCGAAAAAAGCTACTGCATTGAAAATTTCAAAAAAGCAGCTTTATTGAAAAATGATAAAGCAAGAGAAAAATATCCTGTAGACAAATGGGAATACACTGACGATAACTGCCCAAAGGAATCCTTTCACGGCTGGGTGTTTCAGGATAGTGATGCTTACAAATGGATTGAGGCTGTAGGCTATTCACTGATTAATCACCCTGATGATGAGCTTAAGAGAAAGGCAAAGGAATACATTGACATTATTTGCGACGCTCAGCTTGATAACGGTTATCTGGACACGCTTTACATTATCAACGATAATGACAAAGCATTTACAAATCTTAGGGACCATCATGAGTTATACTGCTTTGGTCATTTAGTTGAGGGTGCCATCAGTTTTTTTCGTGCCACAGGTGACAGAAAGCTGCTTGACACCGCCTGCCGTTTTGCAGATTTAATATGCGATACCTTTGGAGAAAACAAAATAAAGGGCTACCCGGGTCACGAAATAGCAGAGCTTGCACTGTTCAAATTATATAAAGCAACAGGCAGAAAAGAATACCTTAAAGCTGCTGAATTTTTCATAAATGAAAGAGGAAAAAGGCCCTACTATTTTGATATTGAAAGAAACAGTCATTCCATCGGTGAAAACTATCACTACAACCAAGCCCACAGAGAACCACGGTATCAGACTGATGCTGTTGGCCACGCAGTTAGAGGTGTTTATCTTTACAGTGCAATGGCTGATATTTCAAAGGAAACAAATGACGATGAATTAAATTCAGCCTGCCACAGCATATGGGATAACATAACCGAGAAAAAGCTATACATCACAGGGGGCATCGGCTCAACTGTTGACGGCGAGGCATTTTCCTATGATTACGATTTACCAAATGATTTGGCATACTGCGAATCCTGTGCATCAATAGGTCTTATTTTCTTTGCTCAAAGGATGAGCGAGGCTGAAATTAATTCTCAGTACGGTGATGTTATAGAAAGGGCTTTATACAACACCGTGCTTTCGGGAATGGCTGAGGACGGAAAAGCATTTTTCTATGTTAATCCCTTAGAGGTTCTCCCTGAGGCTTCACACAGGGATTCACGGAAAAGACACATTAAACCCGTTAGGCAGAAATGGTTTTCCTGTGCCTGCTGTCCACCTAACTTAGCACGGCTTTTAAGCTCACTGAACGAATATATTTATACCGAAAATGACAATACTATATTTGTTAATCAGTATTTGGGCAGTAGATTAGAGAGTAAGCATTGCCAACTTAATTTAAAATCTCAGTACCTTGAAAACGGAAATATCAGCATTAAGATTGATAATTGCAACAGACCGTTTAATCTGGCATTGAGGATTCCGCAGTGGTGTGATAATTTCAGTATTTCCAAGGAATATCAAATTAAAAACGGTTATGCTTTTATCCAAATAAACGTTGACTGTGACATAAGCATTGACTTTGAAATTAAGCCTCGGCTGGTTAAATGCTCAAACCGTGTCCGTTCAAATGTCGACAGAGCTGCAGTTATGCGCGGACCGATGGTTTACTGCCTGGAGGAAAAGGATAACGGCAGTGATTTACAAATGCTTGTTATTGACAAAAATACAGATTTTAAGACAGTGGGTGAATACATACTTGCCAAGGGCAAAAGAGAACTGCCGGACAGTAATCTTTACAGCAATTACATGGAAAGTGAATATAATAATTGCACATTAAAATTTATCCCCTATTACCGATGGGGTAACAGAGGAGAAAATGAAATGAGTGTGTATGTAAGAATTTAGGTTGAATATGAGAAAAAATTATAAGAATAAATTTAATAAAATGTCAAGGGCACCTGTTAAGGGATTAATTTCATCCTTGGCGGTGCCCACAATTATAACGATGCTTGTTTCTGCAGTTTATAATATGGCGGACAGCTACTATGTGGGTAAAATCGATACTGTTTCAGTTGCGTCAATAGGTATTATTTTTTCAGCTATGACCTTACTGCAGGCAATAGGATTTTTTCTTGGCAACGGCAGTGGTATTTTAATCAGTACCTATTTGGGAGAAAAGAAAAAGGAAACGGCGCAAAGATACGCAAACACTGCCTTCTTTACGGCAATGATTTTCGGAATTGCAATGGCAATATGCGGTATCTTTTTTTCAAAAAAGCTTGCACTGCTTTTGGGTGCAACCGAAACAACACTTGAAGCTGCAGGAAGTTATCTTAAATATATTCTGATTGGCTCCCCTTTTATACTCGGCTCATTTGTACTTAACAACCAACTGAGATATCAGGGAAGTGCCGTATACTCAATGGCAGGGATACTCAGCGGTAGCTTGCTGAATATTGCCATTGACCCAATTTTTATTTTCACATTAAAAATGGGTGTTAAGGGTGCCGCAGTGGCAACAGTAATAAGTCAGCTTGTGGGATTTATTATTTTAATTGCAGGAACATTTAAAGGCGAAAATATCAGAATAAGCATTAGGAAATTTACGCCAAATGCAGAAATTCTGCTTAATATATCAAAAAACGGCTTACCCTCATTGGCTCGTCAGGGAATACAAACCGCCGCAACAATATGCCTTAATTTTACTTGTGCCAAATACGGTGACGCCGTTGTGGCTGGTATGAGCGTTTTTAACAGAGTTATGTTTTTGGGAATGGCGGTTGTTATTGGCTTCGGTCAGGGATATCAGCCGGTATGCAGCTTTAATAACGGCTCCGGCAATCATAAAAGAGTTTATGACGGCTACAAATTTACGGTAATAATAACCACTGCGATTATATCTGTTTATTCTGTCTTAGCATTTATTTTTGCACCTGAGCTAATTGCACTGTTCAGAGATGATAAAGAGGTAATAGAAATTGGTGTAAAAGCCCTTAGGGCACAGTGTATTGCAATGCCTGTAATAGGCTACTGCACGTCATCAAATATGCTGATGCAATCACTTAAAATATCCGGCAAGGCAACTGTTATGGCACTGGGAAGGCAAGGAATTTTTTATATTCCGCTTATGCTTATACTGCCCTCTGTCATCGGTGTAACCGGCATAGCATTGGTTCAGCCGTTGGCAGACGCA
>CAMBQD010000147.1 GCA_945869905.1 uncultured Clostridia bacterium
CGATTTAAAGGCAGTGTTTGGCTTTCACCGTGACAATTATGTTTTTCTCAGCCAATATTTCGGCGATCTTGACAACAAGGATGTTTTTGACAGCTACAGGGCAAGCATCTCAAGATTTGCCAAGCTTCACGGCTTCAGTGAAAGCAAAACGGTATCCGACGCGCATCCTAATTACTATTCCTCAAATATATACGAAAACAGCGTTAAAATACAGCACCACAAGGCTCACGCCGCCTCTGTTATATCCGAGCACAGACTTAAGGGTAACGTGCTTTGCTTTGCCTTTGACGGCACAGGCTACGGCGATGACGGTGCAATCTGGGGCAGTGAGGTATTTCTGTTTGACGGAAAAAGCTTTAACCGTACAGAGCATTTAGAATACGTAAAAATGCTTGCCTCTGATGAGGTGGCAAAGGATGCGGACCTTGCCCTTGCCTGCTACACAGGCTCAAAGGAGCTTGTTAATAAAGCAATAGAAAATAACATTAACACAGTTTTATCATCAAGTATGGGCAGGCTGTTTGACGCAGTATGTGCATTGCTTGATATCAGGCACTATAACACCTATGAGGGCGAATGTGCCTGTGCACTTGAAAGCACTGCAAAAAAAGCAAAAAAGGCATATAAACTGAAACCGTCCTTAAATCCGGTTGAAATATTAGAACAGATAATGTCTGCCAAGGAAGGTGCCACGGCAGAGGAAATTGCCCTTGGCTTTCACCTTATGATATGTGAGCTGATATCGGACATTGCCGTCAGCCACAGGGAACAGCAGGGCGTAAATCAAATTGCACTGAGCGGCGGAGTCTTTAACAACAGGATTATAACCGCTAATTCGGTTTCACTACTTGAAGAAAAAGGTTTTTCAGTGTATATTAATGAAAGAGTCCCCTGCGGTGACGGCGGAATCGCACTGGGACAGGCATTTATAGCAAGTTTGGAGGAATAAAAAATGTGTGTTGCCGCACCAGGCAGAGTTGTTGAGATAAACGGAAATACCGCCGTTATTGACTACAACGGCAATAAAGTAAATGCAAACAAGGGTATAGTCGATGTTAAAATCGGTGACTGGGTGCTTGTTCACGCAGGGCTGATTATTCAAATTTTACCTGAGGATGAAGCAAAAAATATGGCGGACATATTCAGTGAATTAGAGGAGCTTTCCTGATGGATATAAAAGAGATAACAAAATTTCTTAAGGAATATGACGGCGAGCCCTTGGCGTTTATGGAGGTTTGCGGAACTCATACCGCCTCTATCAGTGAAAACGGTATTCCCTCCCTGTTAAGCAGTAAAATAAGGCTTATAAGCGGTCCCGGATGCCCTGTGTGCGTCACAGTTGCAGGCTACATTGACGCTTTGTGCCGTCTTGCTCTGATTGATAAAACCTGTGTTGTAACCTTCGGTGACTTAATAAGAGTACCGGGGAGCTCCTCCTCCCTGCAGGAAGCAAAATCAAGGGGCGGAAGGATAAAAATGGTGTATTCCCCCTTTGAAATAATTGACCTTGCAAAATCCGACAAGGGCACAACCTTTGTTTTTGCGGCAGTGGGATTTGAAACCACAACACCTATTTATGCCGTACTGCTTGACAGAATAATTCAGGATGGCATAACAAACATACGCTTTTTAACCGCTCTTAAAACTATGCCTGCCGCCATTGACGCCCTGTGCCAAATGGGTAACAAGGTTGACGGCTTTATTGCCCCCGGTCACGTAAGCGTTATTACGGGTGCAGATATTTTTACACCTTTGGCAAAAAAATACAGCCTTCCCTTTGTTGTCAGCGGATTTAAGGGCGAGGAGCTTTTGGCATCAATTTATGCCCTTGTTAAGCTGAAAAATCAGGGCAAGGTGCTAAACCTCTACAAATCTGCCGTAACAGATAAGGGAAATATAACAGCGCAGGAGCTCGTAAATAAATACTTTGAGCCCTGCAATGCAGCTTGGCGGGGAATAGGCGAAATTGCAAATTCAGGTATGGCTATCAGAAATGAATATGCAATGTATGACGCAGGCAGCAGAGCCATTACTCAGGACAGCAAAAAAAACAAGGCTTGCAGATGCGGTGAGGTTATAACAGGCTTTGCTTCACCGACTGAGTGCCCCCTTTTTGCTAAGGCGTGCACACCTGAAAATCCCCAGGGTGCCTGTATGGTTTCAAACGAAGGCTCCTGCTTTCACTATTACATAAATAACAGAGGTTAGAATATGAAGATTACAATTGCTCACGGCAGTGGCGGAAAATCAACCGCTGATTTGATTGACTCCGTATTTGCCAAATACTTTTCAAATCCCGTACTTAATATGATGGAGGACAGTGCTGTGGTTGACGGCTCGTCAAAAATTGCCGTAACAACAGACTCCTTTGTGGTAACTCCCCTGTTCTTTAAGGGCGGTGATATCGGCAGGCTTTCCGTTTGCGGAACAGTCAACGACCTGCTTATGCGCGGTGCCGTGCCAAAATACATCACCTCTGCATTTATTATTGAGGAGGGTGCCGATACCGACCGGCTGGAGAAAATTGCAAAATCCATGGCTGATACCGCCCATGAGGCAGGCGTAACGGTTATCTGCGGTGATACAAAGGTAATAGAGGGCAGTGGCGGAATATACATTAACACCACCGGAGTTGGCTTTGTTAAGGAAAGCACGGACATTGCTTCAACCAATCTACGTGAGGGAGACGCAATTGTTGTAAGCGGAAATATGGGCGACCACCATGCAACCATACTTTCTGCCAGAATGGGTATTGAAAACAATATAAAATCCGACAATGCTCCCCTTGGAGAAATGGTAAGAAAAATGCTTAAATCAGGCATTGAGCTTCACTGTATGCGTGACGTAACACGCGGCGGACTGGGAACAGTATTAAATGAGCTTGCAAGGGCATCTAAGGTAAGCATTGAGCTTGCTGAAGAAAAAATCCCCGTTGATGCAGAGGTTAAGTCCTTTGCAAAGATACTGGGACTTGATATTTTGCATATGGGCAACGAGGGCAAGCTCGTTGCCGTTATGCCCAAGGAGCAGGCACAGCAGGCAGTTGATATAATAAAAAGCTGTAAATACGGCGAAAATGCGCAAATTATCGGCGAGGTTAAGCACGGCTCAGGTGTCACGATGGTAACACCCATCGGCGGAAAAAGACAGGTCAATGTTCTTTACGGAGAAGGCTTGCCGAGAATTTGTTAAATAATCATTTTTCCCAATAATATTTCATAGTCTTATTGGGAATATTTTTTATATCGGAATTGTTATTTTTTTGTCAAACTTCATAATTTGCCTGTGATTTTGATATACAACAGGAATAACATCAAAAATGTCAAGATACTACCTCTTGTATCTATTGTGAACAGAATGTAAATTCAAATCGCCTATATGCGCAAATTATTGAATTTTGGCACAAGATATGGTATAATACAGCCACAACATACAAAGCAAGCAATTGTGTGTTGAACACATTAATTAGTGTGAAATTAAAAGCGGAGGTGATTTCAATGGGTGAAATTACACAAACAACAATGTGCATTTTTTGGGCGGCGGCAATCATACTGTTCGGTATTGCGGAGGCAGTTACGGCACAGCTTGTATCAATATGGTTTGTTGCTGGTTCAGTGGCGGCACTTATTGCCGGTCTGTGCAACGCACCGCTGATAGTTCAGGCAGTTGTATTTTTAGCAGTCACAATTTTTGCTCTTGTTATCA
>CAMBQD010000148.1 GCA_945869905.1 uncultured Clostridia bacterium
ATGACGATGATAACCTTTGGGCAGTAATCCCAAGCGGATATATCCTTATCTTCCACCACAATATCCAAAAGCTGAGAATATCATAACAACAGCCCCTGCTCTTATCGAGTAGGGGATTAGTTATGCACAATAGGGTTACCTTATGGGTACCCTATGAGGAGTATTAAGGTGTTTTGAGGAGTTCTCAATTTTCTTTGCACCAAAATAACAAAAAACCTTGAAACCGCCTAAATAAGCGTAATTTCAAGGTTTTTTCATTGGAGCTGATAACCGGACTTGAACCGGTGACCTCATCCTTACCAAGGATGTGCTCTACCGCCTGAGCCATATCAGCAAAATGGCGACCCGGAACGGGCTCGAACCGTCGACCTCTAGCGTGACAGGCTAGCGTTCTAACCAGCTGAACTACCGGGCCACATCTGCGAAAAGTATTATATATTAACTTTTTCTGCTTGTCAAGAAGTTTATTGAATTTTACAATATATCTTGCAAGTTTTTGCGGATTGATATATAATCAAATATATTATATCGTTATATTTATATCATTAATATTGGGGAGGATGTTATGCGACTTACTAACGGTGCGTCTGAAAGCACACATAAGTATATGACAGACGGTATACGCTATATTTGCGATAATTTTAAGGAACGAGCTCCCGGAACTCACAGTGAAAGAAAAGCGCAGAAATTTTTAAAGGCTCAGCTTGAGGAATGGGCGGACGAGGTTGAAATGGAGGATTTTGAGCTTCATCCCCATGCCTTTATGGGCTGGATTCCCATGGCCGGTATTATTTGTATTTTGTCGGTAATATTCTATTGGATTACATATAAGGGTGCAGTAAGCAATCCTGCATTGGCAGTCATATCCGTTGTGTTAACACTGTTTGCATTGTCCTGTCTTGTGATTGAATTTTTAATGTACCGCGAGTATGTTGATTTTATTTTTCCTAAAAGAATATCCCGTAATGTTATGGCAAGGAGAAAGCCCACAGGAGAGGTTAAAAGAAGGATTGTTTTCTGCGGTCATACCGATGCCGCTAACGAATGGACCTATTCTCTCCACGGCGGACTTAAATCACTGGCTACCGTTATGGGCGGCTCCATAGGCGGTTTAATCGGCATTTGCATATTTGATATTATATGGCTCATATATGATATTGCCGGCGGTATGTATATATCAAAATTCTGGCTTGTTATGGGCATTATTCAGCTTATACTTATTCCGTTTTTTGTGGCAATTCTCTTTTTCATCAATTGGAAGGTTGTTGTTGACGGTGCAAATGATAACCTGACAGCTGACTTTATTTCAATGGCCGTTTTAAAGGAAATGGCTGATAACAACAAAAGATATGAAAATACTGAGGTTTGTTGCCTGCTTACCGGCTCGGAGGAGGCTGGACTCAGGGGTGCTGTTGCTTATGCCAAACGTCATCAGGAGGAGCTTAAGGCGACTGAAACCGTTGTAATTTCCATGGATACAATGCGTGAGATTGAGCAGCTGCAGATTTATACTCAGGGATGTACGGGCACACAGAAAAACTCAAATGCCGTTGGTGAACTGCTTTATGAGGCAGGAGTTAACTGCGGTATTGAAATGAAGGAAACAGATATTTATCCCGGCGCAGTGGATGCTGAGGGCTTTTCTCGTTACGGTATTGAGGCAGTGGGCTTTTGCGGTGTAAATCACGACCCAAAAACATATTACCATACACGTCTTGATACAGCGGATAATATCAGTGAAGAATGTATCAATTTGTCACTTGACATCTGTCTTGAGGCGGCGGAGCTTTATGACAGAAACGGCGGTATTGACGCTTTCCGTGAGGAAGGTAAAAGACGCTTTAAGAAGGGCTATAACAAATAAAAGCAACCGTAGTGTAACGGTTGCTATATGCCGTAGGCAGAGGTAATAGGGTCCTTAAAAAGAGGAATTAACGGCGGTGCAACTGTGAAAATAAAAAACATTGCACCTATTGCTATGAATATAGCAATGCCCAAAGCATTCAGGCCTGATTTATTAAGCTTGTTTGACTTGATTAAACGGCTGTCTGTTATAAAAGACACGGAAACGCCGATAAAAAATGAAAGTATGTTTAATATATCAATGGATTTGCCCCACATTCCCGTATAGGTGTAGTAGAATATTGCTATTGCCAGCATTCCTGCGGCGGCGCCAATGCTTTTGCTGATTATTATTCCGCTTTCCTTTTTCATAATATAATACTCTGCAACCGTCCAAATCAGGTAGGGGAAAAACAATAGCTTTAGATGCTCCCAGGTGCTTTCATTGACAGGGCATAGGAATGCCACTGCGTAGCTGTAGCCGCTCCATTCAAAAGCAAAATGGCTTAATGTACCTAATATACTTACAAATACAAAACCGATTAAATTATATTTTAAGAGATTATTTTTCATAGCTATCACCACATTATTATATGTAAAAAGGAGTTTTTTTATAATGGATATTCTGAAACCGCTGATGAAAATGATTTGGGCTCAGACAGAAAAGGCTGACAATAAGCGTATTGCTTCTCAGACTGCTCCGGACGGAGTTGTGAATATAACCGATATTCCCTATATTAACGACCTCAATAAGTATCATCTGCTTGATATTCATTATCCTGAAAACACAAAAGAACGTCTGCCGCTTATTATTGATATTCACGGCGGCGGCTGGTGGTACGGTACAAAGGATATTAATAGATATTACTCAATGGAGCTTGCCAAAAGGGGATTTGCGGTTGCAAATATAAGCTACCGTCTTGTTGACAGAGTTACAATCATAGACCAGCTTGCAGATATTTTTGATTGCCTTAAATGGCTCGACGATAACTGCGATAATTATCCTATAGACAGAAATAATGTTTTCATAACGGGGGACAGCGCCGGCGGTCAGTTTTGTTGCTTAACTGCACAAATTAATGCAGACAGTGATTTAAGAAAAAAGCTTTTCTTAAATGAAAATAAATTTAATTTCAAGGCCGCCTGTGCCACATCTCCGGTTATTGACCTTGTTTCACCAAATATAATGATGAATGCAAATCTTACATCTCTGCTGGGCACAGTAAAGCATAAATCGTCACCCTATTATTTCCTTATGCAGTTTGAAAATGTGGCGACAAATGCTCTGCCTCCGTTTTACATAGTTACGTCAGCAGGGGATTTTGTAAGAAAACAGGCATATAAGTTAAGCGGTATTCTCAATGATTTAGGTGTGGAAAATGAACTGCACGATTTCACCGAGTCTTATAACGGTAAAAAGCTTACTCATGTTTTCAGCGTTATAGAGCCGCATATACCTCCTGCACAGAAAAACATTGACGCTATTGCAAACTTTTTTAAGGCGCATATGTAATATTTCTATTGACAATTTAATTTTCTTGTGTTAAAGTATAACTCGCACAACACGTGCAAACAATTTAATTCTTGACAGGTTAAACCCGTCAGCTTGCAGAAGTACTCAAGTTGGTGACGAGGCGCCCCTGCTAAGGGCGTAGGTCGGGCAACCGGCGCGAGAGTTCGAGTCTCTCCTTCTGCGCCAATAAAAAAGGAACAGATTTATCTGTTCCTTTTTTATTGGAAATAAACAGAGAGACTCAAACAGGACATCTATTTACATTTTCATTGACACAAACGAAAATTTAAAATATAATTTAGT
>CAMBQD010000149.1 GCA_945869905.1 uncultured Clostridia bacterium
GTTTTTCTGTGCGGAATTTCTTGCACAGGCATAAACGATACCTACTATTACCGGAAAAAAGAATGCCAAAACGGAAAATGCTGTGGTGCTCTTTAAATCCCTTGCCTTACAATCAGCATTTATTGAAAATGCAATCAGTATTCTGAAAGCAATATCCATTACAATGATAACTAAATAAATTGCTAAAAAATTTGTTAAAACAGCAGCCACAAAAATTCCTCCTCAATTACTACTTTATTTAATAATTACATAAAATAGCACAAATGTCAAATAAAAAAATAAAAATGCCCTGCATTAGCAGAGCATTTTAATAAAATTGGATTACTGAATATTCTCTTTAACCTTTGCAGCCTTACCAACACGGTCACGAAGGTAATAAAGCTTAGCACGACGAACCTTACCTGTACGAACAACCTTAACGTCAACAACATTTGGTGAGTGCATTGGGAAAACCCTCTCAACACCAACGCCGTAGGAAACACGACGAACAGTAAAGGTCTTTGAAATGCCGGAGCCTTTAATGGCAATAACCGTACCCTCAAACATCTGAATTCTCTCACGAGAGCCCTCACGAATGTTAACAGATACTCTTACAGTATCACCGATACCGAACTTTGGAAGTTCTGCTTTTGTGCTGTCTTTTTCAATTAATTTAAGTGCGTCCATTTTTCTTCCTCCTAATTATTTATGAGATGTTCATATCAATTACTGAAAGCGGACCATCTTCTTAAATGCTCACACATTGGGCATTTTACGCGTTGCAAGAGATACAACGGAGCAAATGCTGATATATATTAGCACACTTATGATAAAAATGCAAGTGTTTTTTACTTAAATTCCTTATATTCTTTGTCAAGCAGTGAAATTCTTTCAATGCTTTTCCACTGAAAATCCATATCAATAAGCCTGATTATAGTATCAAAAAGCAAGGACGGATTGAGATTTTTTTCAGGCCCTGCCAACAGTCTGATGTTAAGAACAATAATGTCATCGCGAATGGATACGGAATATTTATCAATAAATGATTTAATATCTGTTTCTTTAAAAACTCTTTTTCTACCCTGCTTTCCCTTCTTAAGTGCTAAAATTTCTTTTCCGTTGAGCACGTCCTTGATTTTATTCAAAGCAAGCTCGTTATCATCAAACTGAAGCCTGAAAACGTAATCGGAATATGCAATCTCACGGCAATCACGGAAATCATCGTAAACATCTAATATTTTCAAATCCTCAGGCAAAACTTTATTCATACGTTTCTTTATTTCGGTATTACTCATATCGCCTACAAGCCTGATATCCACACTTTCACAAAGGCTTTCAACACCTAAGGAAAGGGGCAGTGAAAAGCTCATATACGGATGAGGATTAAAGCCCTCAGTGTACCACAGGGGTATACCTGCTCTTTTTAAGGCACGTGACATTGCTCTGTTAATATCAAGATGGCTGATGTATTTCAGTCTTCCCTGCTTTGCAAAACGGAGTCTAACCTCTCGCATCACACTTACCTCCGTTTAATTTATTGGCACCGCAGCCTGCACAGTGAATACGGCAGTGCGGTGTAGTTTGGTCCATATGCGCCTTTTTATTTTCATTTTCAAGGAACCTTCTGCTAACGCCGAAATCAAGATGATCCCAAGGCAAAAGCTCGCTGAATTCTCTTTTTCTGTGGGTATAAAAATATGGGTCAATGCCGTTTTCCTCAAAGGCCTGCATCCATTCATTAAACTTAAATTTGTCGTCCCAGGAGTCAAATTTGCATCCAAGCTCAAAGGCACGCAAAATTACTTTTCCAAGCCGTCTGTCACCGCGTGCAAGCACACCCTCAAGCAAGGAGGTAGGCGTATCGTGATATGACACCTTTATCTTTTTTGTGGGAACACATTCAAGCAAATATTTTTGCTTTTCCTTTAATGAGTCCATACTGTCCTCCGGCTCCCACTGGAAGGGAGTAAAGGGCTTGGGTATAAAAGATGCACAGGAAATTGACACCTGAACACCTGTCCCCTTTTGCCTGTTGGGGTTATTATAAAAGGCGTGAATAACCTCCATACCCAAATCGGCAATGCCTTTAATATCCTCCATTGTTTCCGTAGGAAGACCCATCATAAAGTAAAGCTTAACCGACGTCCAACCGTTATCAAAAGCCTTAGTGCAGGTTTTTATAACCTCTTGCTCGGTAACATTTTTGTTGATAACATCACGTAGTCTTTGTGTACCTGCCTCAGGTGCAAAGGTAAGACCGCTGCGTCTAACCTTATTAAGCTGCTCCACCAACTCATCGGAAAAATTATCCACACGCAGGCTTGGTAATGAAAGATTTATATTTTCCTTAACCGTCCAGTCAATAAGGGTTGTGAGCATATTATTGACATCACTGTGGTCAGAGGTGGAAAGTGAGCAAAGGGAAATCTCATCATATCCTGTTGAGTCAATAAGCTGTCTGCACTGACGGTTGATTGTGTCAACGCTTTTTTCACGTATAGGTCTGTAAATAAAGCCTGCCTGACAAAACCTACAGCCTCTTATACAACCTCTGAATATTTCCTCAACTGCCCTATCGTGAACAATATTTATATAAGGCACAACAAATTCCTTTGGATAAAAGACCTTGTCCATATCCTTAACAATTGCCTTTTTTACCACAGCAGGTGCGTTATTGACAGGCGTAAGTGATTTTAACGTACCGTCATCATTATAACTATCAATATAAAAGGACGGCACATAAACACCCTCAATATCCTTTGCCTTCAGTAAAAATTCCTGCTTTGACGCACCTGTTTTCTTGCACTGTTTAAGAAGATCGATTACTTCATTTGTACTGTTTTCCCCTTCGCCGAGAAAAACAATATCAACAAAATCAACTATTGGCTCGGGATTACAGCAACAGGGTCCGCCAACACAAACAATGGGTGTTAAATCCTTTCTGTCACTGCTTTTAACAGGCAGATGCGCCAAATCAAGCATATTGAGAACATTGGTGTATGAAAGCTCATACTGCAGGGTAAAGCCAATCATATCAAAATCCTTGATATAATCACCGCTTTCAAGAGCAAAAAGAGGAACACCGTATTTCCTCATCTGCTCCTCCATATCAGTGTCGGGAGCAAAAACACGCTCACACCAAGCATCATCTCTGTCGTTAACAAGTCCGTAGAGTATCTTCATACCCAAATGGCTCATACCGATTTCATATGTGTCCGGAAAGCAGAAGGCATAACGAATGTCAACACTGCCCTTATCCTTAGTAACAGCATTGAGCTCACCGCCGATATACCTTGCAGGCTTTTGAACATATTGTAATAATTTTTCAACTTCTTTTTTCATAAAAACCTCAATACATAATGCTGTATGCAATCAAATAAACGGAAATAAGCAGTAATGAAAATGATTTATATTCATAAATCATATAAAGTGAAAAAAGCATAATCAGCACCAAAAATAGTCTGCTGAAAAATACGGAAAGCTTATATGAGTAAATTCTCAGCAGTCTGCCGCCGTCTAACGGATAAATCGGCAGTATATTCAGTACAAAAAGTATTAAATTGGTATCATCTCTTAAAAAAAGAAACAATAATAAATTGATAAAAGGACCTGCAAAAATAACTGCAAACTCCTTTATTCGTGTAAGCTTACTGCTGTAT
>CAMBQD010000150.1 GCA_945869905.1 uncultured Clostridia bacterium
GTCAAAGATTATCGGTATTGATTTAGGAACAACAAATAGCTGCGTAAGTGTTATCGAGGGCGGCGAATCCGTAGTTATCACAAACGCAGAGGGTGCAAGAACTACTCCGTCAGTTGTTGCGTTTTCAAAGGACGGCGAAAGAATGGTAGGTAACGTTGCAAAGCGTCAGGCCATCACAAACCCTGAAAGGACCATTTCTTCAATTAAAAGACATATGGGCTCCGATTACAAGGTAACCATCGACGGAAAAGCATATACCCCACAGGAAATTTCAGCAATCATTCTGCAAAAGCTTAAGGCTGACGCAGAGGCATATCTGGGCGAAAAGGTAACCGAGGCTGTAATCACAGTTCCCGCTTACTTTACAGACGCACAGCGTCAGGCAACAAAGGACGCAGGTAAGATTGCAGGACTTGATGTAAAGAGAATTATAAACGAGCCAACTGCCGCTGCACTTGCATTCGGTATTGACAAGGAGGACGACCAAAAGGTTATGGTTTATGACCTTGGCGGCGGTACCTTTGATGTATCAATCATTGAAATGGGTGACGGCGTTCAGGAGGTACTTGCTACAGCAGGTAACAACAGACTGGGCGGCGACGATTTTGATAAAAAGATAATGGACTGGATTGTTGCCGAGTTTAAGAAGGATAACGGCATTGACCTTTCAGGCGACAAGATGGCTATGCAAAGAGTTAAGGAAGCCGCAGAAAAGGCAAAGATTGACCTTTCGGGTATGACAACTGCTCAGATTTCTCTTCCTTTCATTACAGCAGATGCAACAGGTCCTAAGCACCTTGAGCTCACTCTTTCAAGAGCTAAATTTAACGAAATGACCGCAGACCTTGTTGAAGCAACTATGGGCCCTGTTCGTCAGGCTATGAGTGACTCCGGTCTTTCAATGAATGACATTGACAAGGTTCTCCTTGTTGGCGGTTCAACAAGAATTCCTGCTGTTCAGGAGGCTATTCAGAAATTCAGCGGAAAAGAGCCTTTCAAGGGCATCAATCCCGACGAATGTGTAGCAATGGGTGCAGCTCTTCAGGGCGGTGTACTTGGCGGCGACGTTAAGGGCTTACTTCTTCTTGACGTAACTCCCCTTTCACTTGGTATTGAAACAATGGGCGGCATCAACACCGTTATCATTGAAAGGAATACAACTATCCCTACAAAGAAGAGCCAGATTTTCTCCACCGCTGCAGACAATCAGACATCTGTTGAGGTACATGTTCTCCAGGGTGAAAGAGAATTTGCAAAGGACAACAAGACTCTTGGTATGTTCCACCTTGACGGTATTCTTCCTGCAAGACGCGGTGTGCCTCAAATCGAAGTAACCTTTGATATTGACGCCAACGGTATCGTTCACGTATCTGCTAAGGATTTAGGCACAGGCAAGGAACAGCACATCTCTATCACTGCTTCCTCAAATATGAGCAAGGAGGATATTGACAAGGCTGTTAAAGAGGCAGAGCAGTTTGCCGAGGAGGACAAGAAAAAGAGAGAGGCTATCGACCTCAGAAACAACGCAGACCAAATGGTATATCAGACAGAAAAGCTCCTTTCGGAGGAAGGTGATAAATTCTCTGCTGATGACAAGTCTGCTCTTCAGACAAAGGTTGACACACTTAAAGAGGCTTTGAAGGGTGAAAACCTCGACGCCATTAAGAGTGCTCAGGAGGATTTACAGAATAAGTTTTATGAGGTTTCTCAAAAGCTTTATCAGGCAGCACAGGCTGCAGGTGCAGACCCAAATGCAGCCGGAGCAGGCTTTGATCCCAACCAAGCTGCAGGCGGCAGTGATGCAGGCTACACCGATGCAGATTATACAGAGGTTGACGATAACTAAAAAATAATATATAATCCAAAAGCACACACTGATGTGTGTGCTTTTGTAAAGTATTGATTAGATTGGGGGCAATTAAGTGCCTGAAGAAAAAAGAGATTATTACGAGGTGCTGGGCGTCAGCAAAAACGCCAGCGACGATGAAATAAAAAAAGCATACAGAAAAACCGCAAAAAAGTATCATCCCGACCTTAACCCCGATAATGCGGAGGCTGAGGCAAAATTCAAGGAATGTAACGAGGCTTATGAGGTTTTATCGGACCCACAGAAAAAGGCTCGTTACGACCAGTTTGGCTTTGCAGGCGTAGATCCTAATTACGGTGCAGGTCAGGGCGGAGCCGGCTTTGGCGGTGGCGGCTTTGGATTTGACGGTGATATTGATTTAGGCGATATCTTCTCATCTTTCTTTGGTGGCGGCTTCGGTGGCGGCAGAAATCCAAATGCCGCCCAAAGAGGACGTGATTTGCAAACCTCAGTTACGCTAACATTTGAGGAGGCGGCAAAGGGCTGTAAAAAAACTGTTGAGGTTATGCGCGTTATGGACTGCAGTGAGTGCGGCGGCACAGGTGCCGCAAAGGGCACATCACCCACCACCTGTCCGGAATGTCAGGGCAGAGGTGTAATTAACATTCAGCAGAGAAGTCCTTTTGGAGTTATGACAACGCAAAAAACCTGTACACGCTGCGGCGGTACAGGAAAAATCATAACAACTCCCTGCCACAAATGCTCAGGCAAGGGCAAGGTGCGTCCAAAAAAGAAAATTGATATTAACATACCTGCAGGTATTGACAACAATCAGGTTGTCAATGTAAGAGGCTTCGGCAACGACGGCACCAACGGCGGACCTGCCGGCGACCTTAAGGTGGTTATCAATATAAAAAAGCACCCATACTTCAATCGTAACGGATATGATGTTTGGGTTGACAGGCATATTTCCATTGTTCAGGCAACCTTAGGCGCAGAGGTTAAGGTGCCCACCCTTGACGGCGATGTTAACCTTAATATTCCTGCCGGCACCCAGCCCGGTGAGGTATTTACTCTTAAGGGCAACAAGGGTATTCAAAGGCTTAACGGTATGGGCAGAGGCGAGGAGTACGTAAGAATTGTTGTGGACATTCCTAAAAGCGTTAATGAAGAACAAAAAGAGCTTTTGAGAAAATTTGACAAGGACTATACTCCGCCTAAAGGCAAGGAAGGCTTTTTTGATAAATTTAAGAAGAAATAAAAAAATAACACAGACTGAATTATTCAGCCTGTGTTATTTTTTATAAATCGTCTGCGTCCTGAACAGGTGTTTCAAGCTCATCATTATAGTACATATCTGCCGGAATACCCGTGTAGCTTCCGTCCACATCACAGTTAACCATCTCAGGACTTATATACGATGTAAGGTCAATTATCGGCTTTTTTCTGTTGTTTTTTCTGTCGTCTTTCTTTTTCAAAAATATCACCCCTATATATTTTATACAAGGGGTGTATTTTTATTTATAATTTTTCTACGTCAATAGCTGATATTTTTTTCATAAATTTCTTTGGAGTTATTATCTCACCCATTTCAAGATACTCGTCCATATTCATATTGAAATTGTTTACAAAAATGGGAACATCGTTATACTCTATGTCTATATGCAAAACCTCTGCGTCCGCCATAACCTGCTTTGGGTCACAGGTATGAATATCGTAAAGCTTTTTTACAACCGTTTCATTGTTACGGACATATTCAAGTATTACATTTCTTGATGATTTTGAAACAGAAATAAAGGGTGAAACTTTCACAGTACTTAATGTAGGG
>CAMBQD010000151.1 GCA_945869905.1 uncultured Clostridia bacterium
ACCGTTTTTACAATCATCTTCTTTAAGTCTGTCCTGAATAATACCTATAACAACCTCATCCGGAACAAGCTGGCCTGCCTCCATATAGGATTTAGCCTTAAGTCCCATTTCTGTTCCCTCTTTAAGAGCAGCACGGATAATGTTACCGGTTGAAATTGCAGGAATACCGTATTTTTCAACAATCTTTTCTGCCTGAGTACCTTTGCCTGCACCCGGCGCACCGAGAAGAATAAGTTTCATAAATATATCTCCTTATATATTAATCAAGGAAGCCTTTGTAATGACGCATCATCATCTGTGATTCAAGCTGACGAACTGTTTCAAGAGCAACACCGCACATAATGATAAGTGATGTACCGCCCAGTGAAATTGTCATACCGCCGTCATCTCCGCCTTCGGTAAGAGGTGGAATTGCTGCCTCACAAATAAGTGAGTAGATAATCGGGAACAATGCAATAACCGAAAGCATTAATGCACCGATAAGGGTAAGTCTGGAGAGAACCCTGAGAATATAATCAGAGGTTGGTCTGCCAGGTCTGATACCCGGAATTGCGCCGTTATTCTTACGAAGATTATTTGCCATTTCAATTGGGTTGTACTGAATTGTACTGTAGAAATAAGCAAAGAATATGATGAGCAGGAAGTACATCAATGCGTACCACCAAGAGTCACCCTGGAATGCGTTGAAGAACTTTTCCCAGAAGGTGCCCTCGTACTTGCTTTCAGAAATGAACATCTGAACTGTTCCCGGAAGGGAAAGAATTGATGAAGCAAAGATTACTGGAAGTACGCCGCTCATATTAACCTTAATAGGCATATGAGTTGACTGGCCGCCCATCTGCTTTCTGCCAACTACACGCTTTGCGTAGGTGATTGGAAGTCTTCTTTCCGAATTGTCCATAAATACGATGTATGCAATCATCAAAAGGAAGATTACGCATACAACAGGAACAAGTATTCTGTAAACAAGTCTGCCTGTATCAAGATACTGGAATAATTGTTTGATAAGGGTTGGGAAACGAGATACGATACCTGCGAAAAGGATAATGGAAATACCGTTACCGATACCGCTGATAGTAATCTGTTCGCCAAGCCACATAATAACAGCTGTGCCGGCAGTGAGAACAAGGATTATTACAAGTGCCTGGAACACACCGTCAAAGCCTGTAAACAACTGACCGTTTGCATCTGTCATTAAATAATTGTTTGCACGAAGATAGAAGAAATATGCAAGTGACTGAAGTAAGCCCAAAGCCACTGTTACGAAACGGGTAATTGAAGCAATCTTCTTTCTGCCCTCTTCGCCTTCCTTCTGCAATCTTTCAAGTGCAGGGATTGCAACTGCAAGCAGCTGCATAATAATTGACGCGTTGATGTAAGGAGTAATTGACATAGCGAAAATAGTTCCGTATGTGAATGCACTACCTGTCATCAAGCTTAAATAAGTGAGTATTGTGTTTCCTTTACCAACGCTGATTTCACCAACGATGTTGAGGAAAGGTACCGGAATGACTGAGCCAATTCTGAATACGAGAATGATAAATGCGGTAAATAAAATCTTTTTACGGATTTCCGGAATTTTCCACGCATTTACGATGGTCTTAATCAATTAAAGCACCTCCACCTTACCACCTGCAGCTTCAATTTTTGATTTAGCTGACTCACTGATAGCTGTTACCTTAACTGTAAGAGCCTTAGTAATTTCGCCTTTACCGAGAACCTTAACACCGTCAAGAGTCTTCTTGATAACGCCGGCATCAATAAGAGCCTGTGCATCTACTGTAGCACCGTCTTCAAATCTGTCATTGAGAGTTGAAAGATTTACGATTGCGTACTCAGTTGCAAAAATATTGTTGAAACCTCTTTTCGGAACACGTCTTTGAAGAGGCATCTGACCGCCTTCAAATCCGGGACGTCTGCTGTAGCCTGAACGTGACTTCTGACCCTTTTGGCCTTTACCTGAAGTCTTGCCCTGACCTGAAGCAGTACCTCTACCGATTCTCTTAACGCTCTTCTTGGAGCCTTCTGCAGGAGAAAGTTCATGTAATTTCATATCTGCACCTCCCCTTATTCTTCTACAACAGTTACGAGGTGAGCTATTTTAGCAAGCTTACCCTGAGTCTGAGCATTGTCAGGCTGAACTGTTACATTGCCGATTTTACGAAGACCAAGTGAGTGGGCTGTGGCAATCTGGTCTGCTTTGCTACCAATTAAGCTCTTTGTGAGCTTGATTTTAATGTCTGCCATTATTCCACCCTCCTTAACCTAAAATTTCCTTGGTTGACTTGCCGCGAACTGCTGCAACCTCGTCAGCTGTTCTAAGCTTGCTTAAACCGTCAATTGTTGCTCTAACAACATTGTAAGGGTTATTTGAACGGATAGCCTTTGTTCTGATATCCTTGATACCAACTGTTTCAACAACAGCACGAACAGGACCGCCGGCGATAACACCGGTACCCTTTGGAGCAGGCATAAGTAAAACTTCGCCGGCACCGAATTTGCCCTTAATCTCGTGAGGGATTGTTGTACCCTTAAGAGCAACCTTGATTACATTTTTCTTAGCGTCTTCAATTCCCTTACGGATAGCATCCGGAACTTCGCCGGACTTACCGATACCGAAACCTACAAGACCGTTGCCGTCACCAACTACTACAAGTGCTGAGAACTTAAAAATTCTACCGCCCTTTACAGTCTTTGATACACGGTTAATTGTTACTACTCTTTCTTCAAGTTCCATTGAAGATACGTCAATCTTTGCCATAAAAATTTACCTCCTTCGTTAGAACTTAAGTCCGCCCTCACGAGCGCCGTCAGCAACTGCTGCCACACGTCCGTGATAAACGTAACCGCCGCGGTCAAATACGCATTCTTCAATGCCCTTTGCCTTAGCTCTGTCTGCTAATGTCTTACCAACAGCCTTAGCTGCCTCAATATTGCCGCCGTACTCTGTGAAGTCCTTTTCAACAGTTGATGCTGATGCAATTGTTACACCTGCAACATCGTCGATTAACTGCACGTAAATATTGCTGAGAGAGCGATATACGTTAAGTCTTGGACATTCAGCAGTACCGCTGATTTTGCCACGTACTCTTGTGTGGCGCTTCTGTCTTGCCTTATTGGCATCCTGTCTTGAAACCATAGTATTTCACTCCTTCCTTTATTTCTTACCTGCTTTTCCTTCTTTGCGGCGGATATGCTCGTCTGAGTACTTAATACCCTTGCCCTTGTATGGCTCAGGCGGTCTCTTTTCGCGAACCTTTGCTGCGAACTGACCAACCTTCTGCTTGTCAGCACCACTGATTACAATGGTATTTGCTGACGGACACTCAATCTTAATTCCCTCAGGAGCTTCCATAGTAACCTGATGTGAGAAACCGAGGTTCATAACAAGAGTATTGCCCTGAAGCTGAACACGGTAACCAACACCGTTTACCTCTAAGGTCTTCTTAAAGCCCTCTGTTACGCCTGTTACCATATTTGCAACAAGTGTACGAGTAAGACCGTGAAGAGATCTGTTTTCTTTTTCATCGTTAGGTCTGCTAACGATTATCTCGCTGCCTTCAACACTGATAGCCATATTTGGATGTGCATCCATTGAAAGAGTTCCGTTTGGACCCTTAACGGTAACAGTATT
>CAMBQD010000152.1 GCA_945869905.1 uncultured Clostridia bacterium
CTCAACAATGGGAATATCGTTAATATTAAGTTTATGCTTTGAAATTAGATGCAGAAGAAGGTCCATAGGTCCTTCAAACACATCTATTTTATAATTGATTTGTTCCATTAATTTCACCCAAAAATAAGAGAAGGAATTATTGAAATAAATTTCATCATTATATTTGAAATCCAGGAAAGCGGTGTGTTAAGCAATCCTGTAAACAGCAGTACCATAAGACCAATCATAATATATCTGTCATACTGCATTATTTTAAAATAAATCCTGTCGGGTAATATTGCAGAAAAGATTTTTGAGCCGTCAAGGGGAGGTATAGGAAGAAAATTAAATACAGCCAGCATAACATTAATTTGAGCAGCGTAGCTGAAGAAGTACGCAACTGCACCTACTGCGATATTGGAGCCGCCAACAGCCATAAGAATATAATACACCCAGACAGATACAAAAGCCATACTCAAATTCGCTACCGGACCTGCCAGAGAAATCAGTGCCAGATCACGCCTTGGGTGCTTAAGCCTTGCAGGGTTAACAGGCACAGGCTTTGCGTATCCGATACCGAAGAAGAAAATCATCAGCGTACCTATAAAATCAAGATGTGCAAAGGGATTAAGTGTCAGCCTGCCCTTTAACCTTGCTGTATCGTCGCCGCACTTATCAGCCACATATGCGTGGGCAAACTCATGAATAGGCCCACAGCAAAATACAACAAAGCAGGTGGATAAAATAATCACTGCAAAGGACAGATAGTCACCATCCCTAACAAGACTAATCATATATGAGAATCTTGACATAGAATCAACCTTTCTTAACAGCTGTAACAATTCTATCGTTACCGTACAAATCTTTAATAACCGTAATATCCTTAAATCCTGTTAAAAGCTCCGATACTTCCTTGCCCTGTGTTTCACCGATTTCAAGGAAAAGATGACCGTTTTCATACATCATACCTGACCAATTATCATTGATAATTCTGTAAAAGTCAAGTCCGTCCTTTCCGCCGTCCAGTGCCATTTGAGGTTCAAACAAAACCTCACTCTGAAGATTTGCAATATCATCACTTTTTATATACGGCGGATTTGATATTACAACATCAGCTTTTTTAAGGTCATTTGTATTTTTAATATCACCGCAAATTACCCTTGCGTTTTCAATCCCCTGGGCATTTTTTAAAAGATAAGGCATTGCGTCAGAGCTTTTTTCAATCATATATACGGTTGCATTAGGACAAGCCCTTGCAACGCTTATTCCGATACATCCTGAACCTGCACAAAGGTCATAGACAACACATTCTCCTAAGCCCTTGATATGCTTTATTGCCAGGTCGCACAGCTCTTCTGTTTCAGGTCTGGGAATAAGAACACCCTTACCCACATAAAATTCACTTTCATAGAAGTCCCATTTGCCGATTACATACTGCAGGGGCTCACCGCTTTTTACCCTCCACAGCAAATCCGCAAAGCGTTTCATTATGATATCATCCTGCAGATGCAAGGGATAATCACTGTTTTTGATGCCTGCAAGATGACACACAAGGCACAGCGATTTAAATTCAGCCTCGTCAACACCGTTGCAGGACAGAAAATAAACGCCGTAATTATATGCCTCTTTTACTGTCATTTAATTTCATCATCCTCCGGATTATCCGTAATAACCGCCTTTAATGACTCAATACCAACCTCTATAATTTCGTCATCAGGCTCTCTTGTGGTAAGTCTTTGCATCCATAATCCCGGTGCAGAGAGAATTTTTACAAGTATATTATCGTGCCTGCCGGCATATTTTATAAATTCATAGCCTAAGCCCATAATAAGCGGAATAAATGCAAGCTTTAACAGCATCCACAAAACTCTTATTGTGGCAATTGCAGGAAAAATTTTTGAAAGTATTGTGCTGAAAACTATACTGAAAATCAGCATAACAAATATAAATGAAGTACCGCAGCGAGGATGAAAGCGTGAGCATTTTTTTACATTTTCAACCGTTAGCTCAAGTCCTGCCTCATAACAGGCAATGGACTTATGCTCTGCACCGTGATACATAAATGTGCGCTTAATGTCCTTCATTTGACTGACCAAAGCGATATAAACCACAAAAATCACTATTTTAAGTACGCCTTCAATAGTACCCTGCCAAGGGGTAAGAACGCCGTCTGTCCAAGCATTAAGCCTGTTGAACACCAGCACAGGCAGATAAAAGAAAATCAAAAATGCAAGTGCAAAGCCAAGCACGGTGGCAATACCCATTATGATATTCATAAATTTGTCGCCCAGCTTATCTGTCAGCCACTTTTCAAATTTATTCATTTCAACATCTTCCATATCCTCCATACCGGAGGCCTCGGCAGAATACATCAGCATCTTATATCCAAGAATCATTGACTCAACAAAGCCGACAACACCTCTTATAACAGGCCAACCGAGGAATTTATGCTTATCCCTTGCGTGCTTTATATCATGATGCTTAACAACAATATTACCGTCGCTTTGCCTAACAGCAGTGGCAACACCCTTAGGCCCCTGCATCATAACGCCTTCAATAAGCGCCTGACCGCCCACCGATGTCTTATGTACCTTTTTATCACTCATTATCCTTACCCTTCATCTCCATACCCTGATTTATTTCGGCATCGTCAGGATTTTCCGCAATATCCTGCAGTTCATTTTCGGACGGTGCATTTTCCACAGGCAAATAAATTGTAACAAGGGTACCCTTACCCTCTTCACTGTCTATTTCAAGTGTGCCCTGATGTAAATTTATGATTTCATTAGTAACTGCAAGGCCTATACCGGAGCCGCGTACCGACACATTGGCCTTATAAAACTTATCCTTAACGTGAGGCAAATCCTCCCTGCTGATACCGCAGCCCTGGTCAGCAATGGCAATGCTGATAAAGTCCCTGCCCTCAATCTTTGTAAACTGTGCCTTAACAAATATTTTGCTGGGTGAACGTGAATATTTAAGTGCATTATCAAGAATATTCATAAACACCTGTCTGAGCCTGTTGGCATCGGCATTGGCAATGGCAGGTACATCGGGAATACTGTATTTAACCTCAATGCCCTCACGCATTGCTCTTTCACGGAAGGTAAACACCGTTTCATCAAGCTCGGCAAACACATCTGTTTTGGCAAGCTTAAGATTCATCCTGCCGCTTTGAAGTCTCGAGAAATCAAGAAGCTCCTCAACAAAGCCCTCAAGACGTCCTGCCTCCTTAACAATTACCTCCAAGCCCTTACGGGTTACCTCGTCAAAGGAATCGTCTGCACCGAAGGTCAGGGTTTCACCCCAGCCCTTAATTGATGTTAACGGTGTTCTCAGCTCGTGAGAAATGGTGGAAATAAAATCATTTTTCATTTTATCGGTGGTGGAAATTTCCTCTGCCATTGAGTTAATGGAGTCGCAAAGGTCACCGATTTCATCATTATATTTTTTTTCAATACGCACAGAGTAATCACCCTGTGATATTTTTTTTG
>CAMBQD010000153.1 GCA_945869905.1 uncultured Clostridia bacterium
GTGCCACCGTATTTTTCAAGGGAGGTGTCCATAACAACCTTGTAGGTTGCATTTTCCGGAACACCAATTTTGTAATCCTTGAAGCTGTTTGGTGTGAAATTAAATATAGCAATAAGCTCATTACCTTTTTTGTCAATTCTTCTGAAAGCGATAATGGAATTTGCATTATCCTCGCTGGATATCCATTGGAAGCCCTCCCAGCTGTAATCAATCTCCCACAGTGCAGGATGCTTTTTGTAGAAAATATTAAGCTCCTTTGAAAATTCCTTAAGCCTTCTGTGCTTTTCGTAATCAAGCAGCAGCCAATCCAAGCCCTGCTCATAATTCCACTCAATGAACTGACCGAATTCACTGCCCATAAACAGCAGCTTTTTGCCGGGGTGGGCAAACATATATGCCAAAAACAGACGCATACCGTCAAACTTCATATCGTAGTCGCCGGGCATTTTGTTAATCAAGCTTGCCTTACCGTGAACAACCTCGTCGTGACTTATGGGTAAAATAAAGTTTTCGCTGAAGGCATAGAAAAAGCTGAAGGTGATACAGTTATGATTGCCCTTCCTGAATAACGGGTCCATAGATGTGTAACGGAGCATATCGTTCATCCAGCCCATATTCCATTTGAAATTAAAGCCGAGACCGCCTATATCTGTAGGCATTGTTATCATTGGCCAAGCGGTTGACTCCTCGGCAATCATCATTACCTCAGGATGCTCCTTAAACATTGCGCAGTTAAGCTCCTTGAAAAACTCAACAGCCTCAAGGTTTTCACGTCCGCCGTTCTTGTTGGGCGTCCACTGACCGTCATCTCTGCCGTAGTCGAGATAGAGCATTGACGCAACGGCGTCAACACGCAGTCCGTCAAAATGGAATTTGTCAACCCAGTACATTGCGGAGGAAATAAGGAAGGATTTGACCTCGTTTTTTGCATAATCAAAAACCCGCGTACCCCATTCCTTATGCTCACCCTTTTTCATATCCGAATACTCGTATGTACATTCGCCGTCAAATTCATAAAGGCCGTATCCGTCCTTGGGAAAATGAGCAGGCACCCAGTCAAGTATTACACCGATTTCAGCCTTGTGGCAGGCTTCAATAAAGTACATTAAATCCTCAGGCGTACCGTAACGCGATGTGGGAGCAAAGTAGCCCGTAACCTGATAGCCCCAGGAGCCGTCATATGGATATTCCATAATAGGCATCATCTCAATATGAGTGTAGCCCATATCCTTTACGTAAGGCACAAGCTCCTCCGCCATTTGTCTGTATGACAGAAATTCACCGTCCTCGTTCCGTTTCCAGGAGCCGAAATGGATTTCATAAATGCTTACAGGCTTTTCAAGAATATTGCCTGATTTGGATTTTTGATACCATTTTTTATCAGTCCATTTGTATTCTATGTCGCCGTAAACCTTTGACGCGGTGCCGGGCCTTGTTTCAGCGTGGAAGGCATATGGGTCTGCCTTCATTTTTATGTCGCCTTTTCTTGTGCGTATTGCATACTTGTAGCAGTCAAACACCAATACTCCTTCAATTTCCGCCTCCCATATACCGGCGGAAATCTGTTTCATTGTATTGGTGCCTTCGCTCCATCCGTTAAAGTCACCTACTACGGAAACGGCAGTTGCGTGGGGCGCCCACACCCTGAACACAAATTTGTCTTTATCTATTTTATGACATCCGAAAAACTCGTATGCTTTATAATTTTTTCCGCTGTGAAAAAGGTAAAGCGGAAATTCATATTCTTTCTTTAACTTAGACATTTTACATCTCCTTTGCAGATAATTGGTTACACCAAGTGCTATTATATAATTATAATAGCACTATTACAATGAATAATCAAGCGGTTTTTGGTTAGTTTGTTACAAAAAAATGTAAAATTTTGTTAAAATCTGTGTAAATTGTAAAAATGCAAATTAAATAAAATTTTTTAATAGCCATTTTTGGTATTGAACATAACTGTGCACATATGGTATAATATGTAGAAAATAAATTACTTAATTTGCGTGCGAGGGCAGAGAAATGAAGGATATAATTATTGCATATCCCAATAAAGACGTTGCTATGCAAATGCGTTCTCTGCTTGAAAGCGAGGGCTTCCACGTTTCGTTTGTCTGTGCTACAGGAGCAAGTGTTTTGAATATAGCTCAGGATTTGAATGACGGTGTGGTTGTTTGTGCGTCAATATTAAGCGATATGGGCGCAGGCTCCTTGGCGGAGCATCTTCCGGTGGGGTTTGATGTGGTTGCACTTTCAAAAAACGGAAGGGAAGAATATATGGGTAATCTCATTAACATACCTCTTCCGATGCAGAAGGACGAATTTTTGCAGACAGTGTCAATTCTTGTCAGCACCCGTTCATCTTTCACACAGAGAAACAATAATGACAGAGAAATAATATCAAATGCCAAGCTTGTTTTGATGAATAATAAGGATATAACCGAAAGTCAGGCGCACCAGTATCTACAGAAGGAAAGTATGCGTACAGGGAAAAAATTAGTGGATTTGGCAAGAGAAATTATCAACGATTTTACAGAATAATTTAAAGGGCTGATATTTATGAAATTTACAAAGATGCACGGCTGCGGCAATGATTATATATACATCGATTGCTTTAATGAATTTGTCGAAAATGAACAGCAGGCGGCAATTGTTTTGTCCGACCGTCATTTCGGCATCGGCGGCGACGGCATAATTCTTATAAAAAAAGGCAAAATTGCCGACTTTGAAATGGTTATGTATAATCCTGACGGCACCCGTGCGGAGATGTGCGGCAATGCTATCAGATGTGTGGCAAGGTATGTTTTTGACAGGCATTATGTTGAAAATACTGAGTTTACCATTGAGTCAATGGGCAAGGTTAAGTACATTACCTTAACTCTCAACGGCAATGAGGTAGAGAGCATCAAGGTTGATATGGGCGCGCCTATTCTTAAATCGGCAGATGTTCCCGTTAACAGCAGTAAGGATAAGGTAATAAGCGAAAAAATCACCGTTGCAGGCAGGGAATTCAGTATGACCTGTGTATCAATGGGAAATCCCCACGCCGTTATGTTTATTGACGAAAGCCCAAAGGATTTTGATTTGAACTATTACGGCGCACTGTTTGAGAAAAACACAGATGTTTTTCCCAACAGAGTTAATGCGGAATTTGCAAGAGTTATTGACAGAAAGAATATAGAAATGCGTGTGTACGAAAGGGGAACAGGTGAAACCCTTGCCTGCGGAACAGGCACCTGCGCCACGGTTGTTGCGGCTATTCTTAACGGATTTGTTGACAATGATGTTACCGTTCATCTGCTGGGCGGTGATTTGAAAATAAGCTGGAGCGGAAACGAGGATGACAGCGTGTTTATGACAGGCCCTGCGGCTTATTCTTTCACCGGTGAAACGGATTTAGTGAAATAGTAAATTATGTGGAGGTTTAAAATATATGAAGATTAACGAAAACTTTTTAAAA
>CAMBQD010000154.1 GCA_945869905.1 uncultured Clostridia bacterium
GGACCCGGTGAAACAAAGCTGGAAACAGACAAGCGTCACATCAGAAGAAAAATACAGTATATCAAGGACGAGCTTGACGACGTTGAACGCAGGCGTAATATGCAGCACCGGCGGCGAAAGAAAAACGGAGTTATTACTGCGGCAATAGTGGGCTATACCAATGCAGGCAAATCAACGCTTATGAACAGGCTCACAGACGCAGGAGTGCTTCAGGAGGATAAGCTGTTTGCAACACTGGACCCCACCGCAAGAAAATTGGTTTTACCCGGCGGACAGCAGATTATGATAGTTGACACGGTAGGCTTTATCAGCAGGCTCCCTCATCAGCTGGTGGATGCCTTTCGCTCCACTCTTGAGGAGGCAACCTATGCGGATGTAATACTGAATGTATGCGACGCGTCAAGCGAGGAATGTCACAACCATATTGCCACAACTAATTCAATACTTGAATCACTTTTTGATAACGGCTGTATTGATGTGCCTGTGATAAATTTGATTAATAAGTGCGATATTTGCTGTAATTTTGATGAAGGCGATTGGCGATATCGTATTATCGGCGGTGAAGCCGGTGTGGGTGACAGGGCGGTGCCCTGTGTTAAAATCAGTGCAAAAACAGGCGAAGGTATTGATGATTTGCTTGAAGCGATTGAAAGGGCTTTGCCTCAAACAAGAAAAAGAGTTAATCTGCTTTTGCCCTTTGATAAGGTATCCCTTGCGGCAAAAATAAGAAATGACGGCGTAATTCACAGTGAGGAATATCTGCCTCAGGGCCTGTTTCTTGACTGCACCGCAGAAATTTCTTTTCTTGATAAAATAAAAGATTATATTGTGTAGCAGATAATCATAAAATTACTTAGGTGATTTTATGAAAATGCTAACTTTAAAGCTAAAGCCAAAGATGATTTTCGGTATAGTATTGGTGGTTACTGGTGTTGCCGTTATTGCCCTTACCTTTCTTTCCAATCATTTGGAAAAAAGCCAAAGCGTGTCTGCGGTAATCAGCGCCTCCACAGATGAGGAAAGGCGCAATTATCTTGCCACCTTCGGATGGGAAACGGATAAGGAGTTTGAGGAAAAGGAGCTTACTATACCGGAAAGCTGGAATCAGGTGTACAGCGACTACAATGAGGTGCAGATGAATCAGGGCTTTGATTTGTCTGACTATAAGGGTAAAAAGGTAACACTTTATACCTACACAATAAACAATTATAAAAATCAAAAGCAGGGGATAGTTGCGGATATGCTGGTGTGCGACGGAATGCTAATCGGCGGCGATATTTGTAACACCTCTGCCGAAAACGGATTTTTAGTAGGATTTAACGGAGAGTAATGGAAAGGCTTGACAAGGTTATATCGGTTGCCCTTAATATGTCGCGCAGTGACGCAAGGGCAATAATAAAAAAGGGTGCTGTTTCAGTCAATGACAGGATTGTCAGTGACATCGGCTTAAGAGTTGACGAAAAAGCAGACGAGCTTTTATATAACGGTGAAAAAATATCATACAACAAATTTGTATACATTATGATGAAAAAGCCAAAGGGCGTTATCTCCGCCTCTGACGGCGGCAGTGAAAAAACAGTTGTTGATATTCTGCCGGAGGATATGAAGCGTAAAAATCTTTTTCCTGCCGGCAGGCTTGACAAGGACACAACAGGGTTTATGCTGATAACCGATGACGGAGATTTTGCCCACAGGATTTTAAGCCCGAAAAATCACATACCGAAAACCTATACCGCCGTTCTTGACAAGCCCTTTGACGAAAATGTTGTAACGGCATTTGAAAAGGGAGTTGAGCTGAAGAATGATGTGTGTATGCCTGCTTTAATTACTTCTCTTAACGATGATAACACTGTTGCACAGGTAACCATTAAGCAGGGTATGTATCACCAAATTAAAAGGATGTTTGCCAAGTTTTCAATAGCTGTTTTGGAGCTTGAAAGAACAAAAATGGGAGGGCTTTGGCTGGATTTGTCACTGGCACCCGGTGAATGCAGATACTTAAGTCAAAATGAGTTGCTTTTAATAGAAAAACGAAATTAACTACAGATACGTTATTAGGTCCGCCTTTCAACTACATATTGTATATTTGATATTGCTTTATGCAACACTAACAAAAAAATATATATTTTTTTGTTAAAATAGTTGCAAAATGATTAATTGTCTTGTATAATATGAACAAGTCAAGCCATACCTTTTTGTGCATTTTTGTATCATTAGGTAATGGGACTTATTTGAGAGGTGAATAAAATGCCAAATAGATTGTTTCAAGGGATAATTAATCAGATGCGTGAGGCTGTGGACCGCACAATAGGTGTTGTGGACGAAGCAGGAACCGTAATTGCCTGCAGTGACCTGGGACTTATCGGCGAGGTAAGGAAGGGCGTTGTTGCTGCCGGTGTTTTCAGCGGTACTCAAACCTGTGTTGACAATTCCACATACACAACATTTGATGTTTTAATCCGTCCGGAATATGCTGTATTTGTTGACGGCGTTGATGAATTCAGCCGTAAATATTCACAGATTATCGCCATTGCGCTTGACCAGATTAAGCAGAATAATGACGAAAAATTTGACCGCTCAAATTTTGTTAAAAACGTTATTCTTGACAATATTCTTCCCGGAGATATTTACCTTAAGTCAAGGGAGCTTCATTTTAATAACGACGCCACAAGAGTTGTTTTTTTAATCCGCACAACTCAGGAAACAGAGGTGTCCGTCTTTGACATTATTCAGAATTTCTTTCCGGATAAGGCAAAGGATTTTGTTATCAATGTTAATGAAAGCGATATAGCCCTTGTAAAAGAGGTAAGGCCTAACGTGGACAGTAAGGACCTTGAAAAGCTTGCCCGTTCAATTAACGATACACTTCTCTCGGAATTTTATTTCAATGCCCTTATCGGCATAGGCACCTGTGTAACAGGTATTAAGGAGCTGGCCCATTCCTTTAAGGAGGCACAGGTTGCACTTGAGGTAGGAAAGGTATTCGATACCGAAAAGAATATAATAAGCTATGAAAATCTTGGAATAGGAAGACTTATATATCAGCTTCCTACAACTCTTTGTGAGCTGTTCTTAAACGAAGTATTTAAGAAAGAGTCTATAAATGTGCTTGATAGTGAAACTATCTACACAATTCAGAAATTCTTTGAAAATAACCTTAACGTATCCGAAACTTCAAGAAAGCTTTTTGTTCACAGAAATACACTTGTGTACAGGCTTGATAAGATAAAGAAGCTTACGGGTCTTGATTTAAGAGAATTTGATGATGCGATTATATTTAAGGTTGCGATGATGGTTAATAAATATCTTATTTCACATCCTACAAGACTTTAACTGCGAAAGCAGTCGCTTTTGCAATGGCGGCAATGAGCCGCCGTATTAATACATTCATGGTCGGTTCTGCCGAATAAATGTAATGAATGGTATATGTTATGCTCAAACGAATAAATGTTAAT
>CAMBQD010000155.1 GCA_945869905.1 uncultured Clostridia bacterium
TTTATAAGCACTTGATTAGCTATTTTATCAGCGTCCATTTTATTTTCGATAAAATAAACCTCAAGCTGCTTGCGGAAAAAGTCTGTCATAGCCTCCTGAATGAATTTGTTTGTAATTGCCTTCTTTGTTTGATTTTCATAAGAGGTTTGAGTTGAAAAGGATGATACAACAAATATAATACAATCCTCAACATCCTGAATATTTATTTGACCGTCATTTTTTGCATACTTGTTATTAGCCTTAAGGTATGCGTTAATTTGGTTAACAAAGGCGCTTTTAAAGGCTTTTTCAGGGGCACCGCCGTGTTCAAGATAGCTTGAATTGTGGAAATATTCCTTAAGCTGTGTTTTAAGAGAAAAGCATAATGCAGCTTTTATCTTCAGCTTGTAATCAGGCAAATCCTCCCTATCCCTGCCCTTTCGCTCACATTCCCAATACTGAACTGAGGTAAAGGCTTTATCGTCTGCAAGCTCCTTAACATAGTCAACAATTCCGTTGTTATAGCAATATTCATATGTTTCAAATTTGGAGGCATTTTGCTGGTCTTTAAGAATAAACTTAATTCCGTCGTTAACAATTGCCTGCTTTTTGATGGTATCCTTGAAATATTCAAGAGGTACATTGATATCTGTAAAAACATCAAGGTCAGGCTTCCATCTGATACGCGTACCGGTATCGCGCTTATCATATTTTTCCTTAATAAGACCGCCGATATTCTCACCCTTTTCAAAATGAAGGGTATATTTATATCCGCCTGTATGCACCTCTGCGTCCATATATTCCGAGGCGTATTGAGTAGCACACAGGCCAAGACCGTTAAGACCTAATGAAAATTCATAGTTATCGCCGTCAGTATCATATTTACCGCCGGCATACATTTCACAGAAAAGGAGCTCCCAGTTATACTTTTCTTCATTTTTATTATAGTCAACAGGAATACCTCTACCAAAGTCCTGAACCTCAATTGAGCCGTCAAGAAAACGGGTTACAACAATCTTGTTGCCGTAGCCCTCTCTTGCCTCATCAATTGAGTTTGACATAATTTCAAATATTGCGTGCTGACAACCGTCAAGACCGTCGGAGCCGAATATAACGGCAGGCCTTTTGCGTACTCTGTCGGCACCCTTTAATGATTTAATACTTTCATTACCGTACTCTTTTTTCTTAGCCAAAGCTTTCCCTCCAAAATGAAGTTCACATTCTGTGTTATCATACAATATCTTGTGCAAAAAGTCAAGAATTACAAGAAAAGGCGGTAGCAATAGTGCCACCGCCAAATAATAAAATACTAATTGTTATTAAGTTCGTCATCTTCCGTTACATTATTTTCAATTTCAGCATTATTCTCGTTATCGAAATTTTCATCATTGCTGTCAACAGTAGTATCGGAAATGTGGCCGCTTTCGGTAACTTCCTCTGTAACTTCCTCTGTATCGTCCTCAATGAAGCCCTTTTCCATAAGCTCAATAAACTGAGTTTTGTCAATTTTCTCTTTAACCATAAGAGTTTCTGCAACAAGCTCAAGCTTATCCATATGCTCCTTCAGGATGCTTTCCGTTCTTCTATAAGCCTCGTTAATAAGACGTGAAACCTCCTCGTCAATCTTCGCGGCGGTTTCCTCGGAATAATTCTTAACGTGACCGTAATCGCGTCCGATAAATACCTCCTGATTTTCACCGCTGTAATTGATAGGTCCGATAACCTCACTCATACCGTATTTGGTAACCATTTCACGGGCTATGTCAGAGGCGCGCTGAATATCATTTGACGCACCTGTTGAAATGTCGTCCATTGACAGTGCCTCGGCAACTCTGCCGCCAAGCAGGGAAACAAGAGAATCAAGCATATCCTTTTTGGAATCATAATTCTCCTCCTGAGGCTGATACATTGTGTAACCGCCTGCGCCCATACCTCTCGGAATAATTGAAATTTCTTCAACAGGGTCATGATTGTCAAGATAATAGGATACAACAGCGTGGCCTGCCTCATGGAATGCCGTGAGCTTTAAAGCCTTTTTGCTGTACTTATGGGATTTCTTTTCTGTACCCATAATAACCTTTGTCATTGCCTCTTGAATTTCTGTCATGGTGATTGCCTTAAGCTTTCTGCGAGCGGCAAGAATAGCCGCCTCGTTCATAAGATTTTCAAGGTCGGCACCAACAAAGCCAATGGTGCTTTTTGCAATATTCTTTAAATCAACATCGGGAGCAAGAGGTTTATTTTTAGAGTGAACCTTTAATATTTCCTCTCTGCCCTTTGTATCGGGTCTTCCGACAGTAACCTGTCTGTCAAATCTGCCTGGTCTTAAAAGAGCCGGGTCAAGAACGTCAGGTCTGTTGGTGGCGGCAATAATTATTACGCCCTCATTTGTACCAAAGCCGTCCATTTCAATAAGCAGCTGATTAAGAGTCTGCTCACGTTCATCGTTTCCGCCGCCCATACCGGCGCCTCTCTGTCTGCCCACTGCATCAATTTCATCAATAAACACAATTGCAGGAGCCTTCTTTTTTGCTTGGTCAAAAAGGTCACGTACACGTGATGCGCCCACACCTACATACATTTCAACAAAATCCGAACCGGAGATTGAAAGAAACGGCGCACCTGCCTCACCTGCAACCGCACGTGCCAAAAGCGTTTTACCTGTACCGGGAGGGCCCACTAAAAGCACGCCCTTAGGTATCCTTGCACCAAGCTTTGTAAATCTTTCAGGCTCCTTAAGGAATTCAACCAGCTCCTCAAGCTCAGCCTTTTCCTCATCACAGCCTGCAACATCCTTAAAGGTTGTGGTGCGTTTTTCATCATCAACAAGGGTTTTTGCCCTAACCTTGCCAAAGCCGAGAGTACGGTTTGTTTCATTATTCATAGCACTGCTCATTTTCCTGAAGGCATAAACGGACAGTCCTATAAGAATAAGTGACATCAATGCCATAGGAAGCATACTTACAAGCCAGTTATTTGACGTACCCTTTTTGTAATCAAAAACAATTTTGTTATCCTTGTTTTTTTCGTCGGCATTAAAGCTCTCAACGTCGTCACGGATATCATCAAGGAAAATTGAAACGTTAGGAACAGAATACTTCTGCTCCTTTTTTGGCTCCTTGAAGGTTTTATAAACCATATTACCGCTTGAAAGGTCTAAGGTGAAGTCCGCAATTTCACCGTTTTCAAACATTGCAACAACCTGTGAATACTTGACGTCGGTCTGTGTCTGCTGGTTTGCAAAAAACACAATTGCAACAATAAGAAGCACAGGTATCAGCAGGTAAACTAAAATCGTTTTCCAATTCTTTGCCATATTATTCATTAACTAATCCTCCGGAGGAAATCTTAACAGACAATACTTTTTTTGTGCCGCTGTCAAGCTTTACACGCTCGTCAACACAAAAGCCAATAACACCGATAATGCCCTTGTCATCAACGGCAATGCCGATTGAATCACGCATATGCGGC
>CAMBQD010000156.1 GCA_945869905.1 uncultured Clostridia bacterium
TTGTTTTACAGAAAAACGTACTTTTCTCAGGCACAATAAAGGAAAACATCCGTTGGGGAAAGCAGGACGCCACCGACGAGGAAATTGCCGCCGCCTGCAAATCTGCTCAGGCAGAGGAATTTATTTTAGCTCAGCCCGACGGCTATGACACGTTCCTTGCTCAGGGCGGACTTAACCTTTCCGGCGGTCAAAAGCAAAGGCTTTGTATTGCAAGGGCAATGATAAAAAAGCCTAAAATTTTAATTCTTGACGACTCCACCAGCGCAGTAGATACTGCAACAGAGGCAAAAATCAGGGAAAGCTTTTATAACGAGCTTAAGGACACAACAATATTTATTATTGCCCAAAGAATTTCGTCAGTTCAAAATGCTGACAAAATTCTTGTTGTTGACGACGGTCAGATTAAAGGAATAGGTACTCACGAGGAGCTCCTTGCAAATAATGAAATATACAGCGAAATCTGTAATACTCAAAAGAAAGGGGTGCTTGAATAATGCCTCCAATGGGACCTCCGGGCAAAAATGCAGGATTGCAAAAGCCCAAAAACACTAAAAAAACACTTTTAAGAATAGTTCAGTATATCGGCAAAAGCAAATTTCTACTGCTGGTTGTTTTACTGATGCTGATTTTAAGCACCTTATGCTCCACCGGTGCGTCATACTGGCTCAAACCCATACTTGACGGTGTAGAGGAGTCAATTAAGGCAGGCAACTTTGCCACCGCAGGTATAAAGGTTCTTTTAACAAACCTTGCCATAGTTTCGGCTTTTTATATAGGTGCGTCGCTGTTTTCATTCCTACAGTCAAAAATAATGGTATCAGTGGCATATAAAACCACCAATATTATCAGGAAGGATTTGTTTGACCATCTTCAAACCCTGCCTCTGAGATATTTTGACTCAAAAACCCACGGCGAAATAATGAGCCGTTTTACCAACGATGTTGATAACATACAGACAATGCTGGAGCAGACAATCGTTCAATTTGTATCCTCCATATTCACATTTGTAAGCATTGTTACTATGATGATAGTGCTTAAATGGCAGTTGTTTCTTGTGGCGTTGGGCTTTCTTGTAATAATGATTATAAATTCCCTGAACATAGCAAAGCACACAAGAAAATATTTTAAGGCTCAGCAGGAAGCACTGGGTAATATGAACGGTAATATCGAAGAAACCATTGAGGGTATGAAGGTTGTAAAGGTTTTCAACCACGAGGACATTGCCGTTGAGGAATTCAACGAGCTTAACTCAAAATACCGTGATGTTGCAATAAACGCAAACTTTTACTCAGGCATTATGGGCCCCTGCGGTACGGGTATAAACAACGCCCTTTATGCAACCATAACTCTGCTGGGCGGAATACTTGTCCTCACCACAAACTCGCTGGGTATAGGCACCTTCTTCACCTTCCTAAGCTACACAAAGCAGTTCCGTCAGCCCATTGACCAAATAATGAATCAGATGAACAACATCTTTTCTGCTTTGGCAGGCGCCGAACGTGTTTTTGAAATTATGGATATGGAAAGCGAGGTTGACGAGGGTACTGTTACTCTGTCCGAGGAAATCACTCAGGAGGGCAAAAAATGGTACTGGATTGACGGCGAAAGGAAAATTGCCGTACAGGGAAATGTTGTATTTAACAATGTTAATTTCAGCTATGTTCCCGAAAAGCAGGTGCTTAAAAACATAAACCTTTATGCAAATCCGGGACAAAAAATTGCCTTTGTAGGCTCTACCGGTGCAGGAAAAACAACCATAACAAACCTGATAAACCGTTTTTACGATATTCAGGAAGGCTCAATCACCTATGACGGAATTGACATAAAAAGGATTAAAAAGAGTGATTTGAGAAAAAGCCTTGCAATAGTTTTGCAGGATACCCATATGTTCACAGGTACGGTTATGGATAATATCCGTTACGGCAGGCTGGACGCCACAGACGAGGAATGTATTGAGGCGGCAAAGCTTGCCTCTGCCCACTCCTTCATAAGACGTCTGCCTGACGGCTACAACACCGTAATTACAGGCGACGGCGGTAATCTTTCACAGGGTCAGCGTCAATTGCTTGCAATTGCCAGAGCGGCTGTTGCCAATCCACCGGTAATGATTCTTGACGAGGCAACCTCATCAATTGACACAAGGACCGAGCTTCATATTGAACACGGTATGGATAGGCTTATGGTTGGCAGAACAGTATTTGTAATTGCCCACAGGCTGTCCACCGTAAGAAACTCAAATGCAATTATGGTGCTTGAAAACGGTGAAATCATTGAACGCGGCGACCACGATGATTTGATAGCCCAAAGGGGCAAATATTACGAGCTTTGCACGGGAAAGGCAAAGCTGAGCTGATTTTGCAGTCTGCTGTTATTGCCTATATTGTATTAAATTGCCTTCCGACTACTACAAATTGTATTATTTTTGCAGAGCAAAATAATTTTTGTGAAAGATAAAAAAAAGCCTTTACTTTTGCGGTTGTTGATGATATAATCTATACAGATATTGTTTAACTGGATTAATTTTAAAAATATTAAATGAGGTGTTTATTATGAAAAAATTATTATCAGTTGTACTTGCTGCTATTATGACAGTTTCAGTATTCGCTCTTTCTGTTGTACCGGCAATGGCTGCAACCGTAAACAGCCCTTCAGGCGTACCTATCATTGACAACAGACCGGGTCTTGAGGTAAACGGTGCTCCTACATCAACAGATATTAACTACGCTGCTGATGAGAACAACGCAAACGAAATCACATTCACCTATGTTGGTGAAGGCACTCTTACCGGCTGGGAAGATAACCTTGAAAGCTTAGGTCTTGCTGAGGGAACAGACTACACAGTAACCTATAACAACGACGGCTCAATGACAATCGCATTTTTGTCACAGGACGCTGTAGACGCTTGGAATAACGGCCAGATTGTTGTTAACGCAATTGTTGACAACGCAGGTCCGGCAACTACTGAGCCTTCAAACAAGAATGATTCTTCTAAGGCTCCTGCAACCGGTATGACTGCATTGGCAGCCGGCGGAGTTGCTGTTGCTTGTGCAGGTATGGCAGTTCTTGCAGCAACAAAGAAGAAGGACGCTGAGTAATTTACTAATAATTAAAAGAGCCTGTTTGCCTGTATTGGTGAACAGGTCTTTTTAATCTAACCGCATTTTAACAGGGTGATTATTTTGAGTGATAAAGAGCAAAACGAACAAAAGAAGGAAAACAGTGCAGGTAAACGTGCCGCAAAGCTTATACTTATTTTTATAGTGGCTTTTGTTGTGGTTTTCTGCGGTGTTTATTTCGGTATTCAAATTTACAGCAATCATTCCGCTTTGCCGGAAACAACCACCTCCCCCGTGTCAACTGCAAAGCCATCGGTTTCGTCACTTGCGGATAACCCAATTGCCTTTGAGTCACTGCAAAAGCAAAATGACGAAATATATGCTTGGATAAAG
>CAMBQD010000157.1 GCA_945869905.1 uncultured Clostridia bacterium
AAGGCAGTTATTGCCGTTTTAGTGATTATTTTGATTGCTGTTGCAGGGTATTTTGGATATACCTATGTTGGCAATGATATTAACGGTAATGAGGAATATAAAAAGGACTATAATCTTTATATTTCCGACGGTGCGTCACAGTATGACGTTTCACAAAAGCTTTATCAAAACGGAATAGTAATAAGCGACAGCCTTTGGAGCAGATGGATGGATAAGCATTATCCGGACTTTGAGTATGCGGCAGGTGAATATCTCCTGAAAAACAATATGAACTATGAGGATATTGCCAAAAAGCTTGAAACACCTGACGTTTCCCATAAATCTGTTTCAGTATGTATTCCCGAAGGGTACAATATATTTGACATTGCAACGGCAATGGAGGAAAACGGAATTTGCTCCGGTAAGGATTTTCTTGACGCCTGTAAATCCAAGGAGGGATATGATTATTCCTTCATAAAAGATATACCAGTATCAGACACTGTGGCATATCAGCTGGAGGGATTTCTTTTCCCTGCCACATATGATTTGGCGGAAAATACTCCGGCAAAAGAGGTTGTGGACCAAATGCTCAGGGCATTTGCAGACCGTATAAGTGATAGCTGGACAACCTATTGCGCAGAAAATAATATGACTCTTTATGAGCTGGTTACTCTTGCCTCCGTTGTGGAAAAGGAAACCTTGGGCGAAGGCGTTGCCGAAAATATTGCCTCAGTTTTCATCAATCGTCTTAACGGCAATCAAAAGCTCCAATCGGATGTCACCATCGATTACGGTAATGCCTTAAGGGCAAACGGCTTTGATGACAGCGTTGTTACATCCTATAACACATATAAGTGCAGTGCTCTTCCCAGCGGACCTATATGTAATCCCGGTGTGGCAAATATTGACGCTGTGGTAAATCACAGCGATACAAATTACTTTTATTTCTTCTCCTACAATAACGGAGCAGACTTTTATTTTACGGACAGCTATGCCGATTTCTCGGCAAAATGGGAGCAGTTAAAGCACACAAATACAAATTAATTTTAATGTAAAAATAAAAATTCTTGACAATTGCTTATGGGTGTGGTAATATATTTCCACAACAAAGTAGAACGCAGCCGTTCTCCCCATCAGCGTTTAGTTAAATGGGCAATAATTATTGTTAATTATTGAAGTGCGGGCGTTTTGCGTTCGCACTTTATTTTATTAATTTATTAAGAGGTGTTTTTTATCAGCAAGGAAGCTCAGCAAATTAATGATGAAATCAGGGACAGGGAATTACGTGTTATTTCCGCCGACGGCCAACAGCTCGGTATTATGAGTGCCAAAGAGGCTCTTAAGATTGCCGAGGATAACGACCTTGATTTAGTTAAAATTGCTCCTCAGGCAAAGCCGCCTGTGTGCAAAATTATGGACTATTCAAAGTACCGTTACGAGCAGGCTAAGCGCGAAAAGGAAAACCGTAAAAACCAAAAGCAGATTGAAACCAAGGAAATTCGTCTTTCGGTTACAATTGATGTGGGTGATTTCAACACTAAGGTTAATCAAGCGAAAAAGTTTCTTGCAGCCGGTCACAAGCTTAAAATATCCATCAGGCTTAAGGGCAGAATGATGGCTCATTCCGAGCTTGGCGTGGATAATATGAAGCGCTTTGCGGCTTCTCTTGAGGAAGAGGCAAATGTTGATAAGGCACCAAAGCTTGAGGGCAGACAGATTCTTATGTTTTTGTCACCAAAGCAAGGTAAGTAATTAATTAAACGGAGGAATAATTATGCCAAAAATTAAAACACACAGCGGCGCAAAAAAGCGTTTCAAGACAACAAAAAGCGGCAAGGTTAAGCGCGCACATGCTTATACCTCACACATTCTTACAAAGAAGTCAACCAAGCGTAAGAGAAATCTTCGCAAGACAGCAGTTGCTGATGTTACAAACCAGAAGCAGTGCAAAAGACTTGTTCCTTATAAATAAGAATTATTCGCTTATTCATTAAGCTAAACTATAACACGGAGGTATATTATCATGGCAAGAATTAAAGGCGCTATGGCAACTCGTAAGAGAAGAAAGAAAGTATTAAAAGCAGCTAAGGGCTATTACGGCGGAAAGCATCGCCTTTTCAAAACAGCTAAGCAGGCTGTTATGAAGAGCGGTCAGTATGCTTATATCGGCAGAAAGCAGAAGAAAAGAGATTTCAGAAGAATTTGGATTACTCGTATTTCTGCAGCCTGCAAGCTTAATGGCACAAATTATTCAACATTTATGAACGGCCTTAAAAAAGCAGGCATTGACCTTAACAGAAAAATGCTTTCTGAAATTGCGGTTTCAGACCCTGCTGCATTCACAACACTTGTTGAAACAGCAAAGGCTGCACTCTAATTATAAGTACAAAAGTGATTGGAATTATCCAATCACTTTTTTTTAATTTTGGTATTGAAATTTTGTTCCTTATAATGTAATATATTAATAATTTATAATATAGTCAGTGATTTCTTTAAACGAATGTAAATTATTGGCACGCTTTCTTGGAGTTGTGTATGGAAAAAATCACAGGTAAAAATAACGATTTAGTTAAGAACGTGAAAAAATTGTTTTCATCATCCAAGCAACGAAGGGAGCAGGGCTTGTTTGTGCTGGAGGGTGCAAGGCTTGTTTTCGACGTTCTTAATTCTTTTTACGATGTAAAATATTTTTTGATTACTCAGTCTGCATATGATAAATATAAGTCACAGTCAGATAAAATGGCAGAGGTCTGCAAAGGCTCATACCTGATTACCGATGAGCTTGCCTACAAAATAAGCGATACCCAAAATTCACAGGGTGTATATGCCGTTTGCAAAATAAAAGACGGCGTGGATTTTGAACTGAAGGAAAACAGCAGGCTTGTGGCACTTGACAATGTTCAGGATCCCGGTAATCTGGGCACCATTGTTCGCACTGCCGAGGCGCTGGGTATTGACGGCGTTATCGTGGGCGGAGGATGTGACATTTATAATCCAAAGGTTCTTAGGGCTTCCATGGGCTCAATGCTCAGAATAAATCTTGTTAAAACCGATTGCCTAACCGACTGTTTGTCAAGCCTTAAGTCAAAGGGCTATAAGGTGTACGGCACCTCTCCCTTAAGCAGTGCAGAGTCCATTACGGATATTGATTTTTCCAAAGGCGGTGTTTGCGTAATCGGCAACGAGGCAAACGGCATCAGCTGTGAGGTTGCCGATATTTGCGACAACCTTATTACCATAAGAATGTCGGGTAGGGCGGAAAGTCTTAATGCCTCTGCCGCTGCATCAATTATTATGTGGGAGATGCTTAGATGAGTGAAAACCTGCGTTACTGGCTGTGGATGCAAAGGGCGCTGGGCGAAGGAGCACATATCAAAAGAATTTTGGATGACTTCGGTTCCGCTAA
>CAMBQD010000158.1 GCA_945869905.1 uncultured Clostridia bacterium
AACCACATTAACCTCATCGTCAAAGGCGGTGAGAAAAATTACAGGCAAATCGCCACCTTCCTTTATTTTTCTGCATACGTCATAGCCACTGCCGTCAGGAAGGGTTAAGTCAAGTATATAAAGTGAAAAGGTATCCTTATCTATTATTTTAAAGGCATCTGCCACTGTCTTAGCCAAGGTTACGGTATATCCCTCGTTTTCCAGTGAGTAGGTAAGACCGATACCTATAGCGTCGTCATCCTCTAAAAGAAAAATTTTCATTACATCACCCCATATATATATTATCATAAGAAGAATGCTCTTTCCATTACAATATTGTAATAAAAAAGGAGTGGAAACCCACTCCTAAAGTTATTCACCCATTAATTCTTTCCAATGGATTTTGCAGTAACGCTTGCCGTCAATTGCCGGATAATCCTCCTCAAGCCTTGCGGCATTGTAGCAGTTGTATTCACCCTCATAGGCACAGCGCACCGTATCCTCTCCACCCTCTGAAAATGACGGAATAAATGCGTAAAGGAAAATACCTAAAACTGCAATGCAAACAGCAACAGGTGCCGCCTTACCCTTTGTTTTTTCCGTAATCCTGCCAAACAGCTTGCCTGCGTCGAGGTTACCTGCCTTTGTTTTATCAAAAAGAATCATTACAAGCTTCATTAAAAGATAGCCGATAACCGCCGCCAAGGTGCCGATAATCAAGCCGAAAAGCACGTCGCTGGCATAGTGCACCATAAGATACACTCTGCTGCCGGCTGTACACAGGGCAATAACAGGGAAAAGATAAGCAATTTTCTTTTTATCACTCTTAAAGCACAGGAACATTGCAACAGCGATTTCCGTGGCGGCAGTGGTATGACCCGAAGGGAAGGAATAGTCCCCCTCAGACAGTGAGCCTGCGCCTATGTACCATCTCCAATACTCTGCAACATCCTGCAGTGTATTATACGGTCTTATACGCAATACAGACGGCTTTACAAGCACATTGGTAACAATTGTACCAACTGCTATTGCAAAAATAAGAGTAAAGCCGTATTTCCTTGTTTTTTTGAAAAAGCACAAGATAACGCCCAAAATGACCATAGGAATGACAAAAGCCTCGTCACCGAAGGTTGTAAAGAATTTTGCCAAAAATGTTAAAAAGGCATTTTGCATTGAACCGAAAAAGCGGAAAAACCACATATCAAAGCCGTAAAATATTTTATCAATGCTATCGCCTAAGGTTAAAAGAATAGGGCTCATATTTTCTCCTCCGTTTACAGTATATATTAATTATATGCTACCAAAATACACAAAAATTTTCAATAGCTTTATTAAATCAATATATCTTTTTTGTTAATAATGTGGTAAAATATTTATGGTATTATTTGCAAAACTCAATTCAAAGGAACTGATATGATAACAAATCCATACAAAATTTTGGGTGTACCTGACGGTGCAAGCGAGGAAGAATGTACCAAAGCCTACAAACGGCTGGCAAAAAAATACCACCCCGATCTTAACCCCAATGATAAAGAGGCAGAAAGGAAAATGGCTGAAATTAATGCAGCCTATGACCAAATCAAAAACGGAAATGCCTCTGCACAGGGTCAGGGGCAGTATTCCTACAGTGGATACAGCAGCCGCACACAGCAAAGCAACGGCACCGCTCCTAACTACCTGAACTCAGCCGCCCAGTTTATAAAAAGCGGTCAGTATCAGCAGGCTATCAATCTTTTAAATACCATTGAGGACAGAAACGCACAGTGGTACTATCTGTCCGCCTTGGCAAATATGTCAGTAGGTAACCGAGCTGTTGCTGAGGACCACATTAGGTCAGCATATGCAAAGGAACCTGACAACGCAGTATACAGACAGGCGTATGAAAAAATAACTCAGGGAATTAATCCGCTGGATTACAATCCCTTTTCCTCCGTATTTGATTTCGGCGGATTTGAAAGGGAAGCACAGCAGGAAAGACCTGTTTATACAACACGCAGAAGCAGTGGCTGTATCGGCAGGATATTCAGAATAATAATGATAATAATTATTATTCGCCTTGTTTTAAGGCTGATTATGTCAGCAGCATATAACAGACAGCAGCATTATTATCAAAGTCAAACCCCAACAACCGGCTATTCACAGCAATATGATTATTCCCAAAACAACTCGGACATTTTCGGTGAAAGCAATGAAGAAAGGCAAAGTCTATAGGTAACATAATGAAAAAGTTTTTTACAAAATCAGCCCAAAGAATACAAAGCTTTATGATTGGCAGATACGGCATTGACAGGCTATGGCGTGCATTGATTATCTTTTGTTTAATTGCAATAATCATTGCCAATATACTGTACAGATTTTCAAAAATTGCATATATTGCTTTTACCGTTTTATCAGCGGCAATACTGATATTTGCAATTTTCAGGGTGTTTTCAAAAAACATTCCGGCGCGTCAAAGCGAAAATGCCTCATGGTTACGCTTAACCGGCAATATCAAGCACGGCTTTTCCTTCCAAAAGGATAAATTCAGCCAAAGAAAAACTCACAAATTTGTTAAATGCAAGCAGTGCAAAAGCGTCTTAAGACTGCCTAAGCACAAGGGTAAAATTAATGTTACCTGTCCCCACTGTAAAAATCAGTTTGTTATAAATACAGGTAAGAAAAAATAAAGGCTTGGAAAACCAAGCCTTTATTTTTATCCCTCATCAATTGGGTTTTTATTATTTTTCTTTGAATCTCTGCCGTATTTTTCTTCATAGCCGGGGTTAATATAGTCCTCAACCACCCTGCCGTCGCGTATACGGATAACACGCTCTGCCTCCTCGGCAATCTCGTTATCGTGGGTAATGACAATAACCGTTCTGCCCTCATCCTTAAGCTCGTGCAGAATTGACATAACCTCTTTGGTGGAGCGTGTATCAAGGTTACCTGTAGGCTCGTCGGCAAGAATAACCGGCGGACGTGCCGCAATAGCTCTTGCAACTGCAACACGCTGCTGCTGACCGCCTGACATTTCCGCAGGCAGATGGTTCATACGTAAGCCAAGTCCCACACGCTCAAGGGCATCCTTTGATATCTCACGTCTTTCTTCCTTTTTCATACCCCTGTAAACAAGAGGAAGCTCAACGTTTTCAAGGGCGGTTAATGATGAAATAAGGTTAAAGCCCTGAAAAATAAATCCAATCTGCTCATTTCTGATAACGCTCATTTGGTCATCGGTTAAATCGTCAACAAGCTTACCGTTAATATAATATTCACCGTGAGTAGGTGTATCAAGAAGACCAAGCATATTCATAAGAGTTGATTTACCGGAACCGGACTGACCGATGATTGCAACGAACTCGCCCTCATCAATTGTGATGGAAACGCCGTCAAGAGCATTTACCTGATTTTCACC
>CAMBQD010000159.1 GCA_945869905.1 uncultured Clostridia bacterium
ATTAATGATGACAGCTTTTTATACTTAGTTCTTCCGATGAGGCTGAAAAATGAAAATTAAAGTAAAAGCAGCTCCCAGAAAAAGTGAAGACGTCATTATCACAACTGAATTCATCAGGCTTGATTCATTCTTAAAATTTAAGGGTATTGCGGAAACAGGCGGTCAGGCAAAGGCTTTTATTCAGGACGGAATAATTAAGGTTAACGGTGAAATATGCACTGCAAGGGGAAAAAAAATAAGAAACGGTGATATCATTTCCGCCTTCAGTACAGATTAACATATTAAAAATGAAGATTAATTCGATTGATATAGAAAATTTCAGAAATATTGAAAAATTAAATTTAACCTTTGATGACGTAAATATTATTTACGGAGAAAATGCACAGGGCAAAACAAATTTAATTGAGGCTGTTTATCTTTTTACCGGCAGTAAAAGCTTTAGAGGAGTAAGGGATAAGGAGCTGATAAGGTTTGACAGTGATTTTGCCAGACTGAAAATTGAATTTGAAAATAAAATCCGTAGGCAAAATGCAGAAATTTTTATTGAAAATAAAAGAACAGCCAGCTTAAACGGCGTTAAAAAAAAGTCTGCGTCATCCCTTGGTGAAGAATTAAAGGCAGTTATTTTTTCACCTGTTCATTTATCAATGGTTAAGGACGGTCCGGCTGAAAGAAGAAAATTTATAGATAACGCCCTTTGTCAGCTTAAATTCAATTACCGCAATTTGCTTAAGGAATATAACAGAGCTCTTGCTCAGAGAAATATGCTGCTTAAGGATATAAGCAAAAACAGCTCGCTGGGTGATATGCTTTATATTTGGGATAAAAATTTAGCCGTGACAGGAGCAAAAATAATTTATCAGCGTACTAAATATAATGAATCACTTTTACCCTATGCCGTGGAAATTTTTGACGGTCTTTCAGGTGGAAAGGAAAAAATAGATTTAATTATAAACGGAGCATTTAATTATGAAAATCTTTCCGTATCGGATATTGAAAAACAGCTGTTGATAGCCTTTGAAAAAAGCAGAACAAATGATTTGATAAATAAAATTACAACTGTCGGTCCCCACCGTGACGATATGGAAATACTGATTAACGGAAAAAGTGCAAGGAGCTTTGGATCCCAGGGACAGCAAAGGTCCTGCGTGCTGGCGTTAAAGCTGGCGGAGGCAAGCCTGCTTAAAGAAATGACTCAGGACGAACCCCTTGCTCTGCTTGATGACGTAATGAGTGAGCTTGATATATCAAGGCAGGATTATATATTAAATCATATAAAGGACTGGCAGGTATTTATAACCTGCTGTGATGCAAACACCGTTTTAAGATTAAAAAAAGGAAAAACCTTTCATATTTCAAAGGGAGGTTTGGCATAATGTACCTTTATCTCGGCGGTGACACCGTTATTAATACAAAAAATATTATCGGCATATTTGATATGGATACATCAACGGTTAACAAGGCAACACGTGATTACCTGTCAAAGGCAGAAAAGGAAAAAAGAGTTATTTATGTAAACTATGAGCTGCCTAAAAGCTTTATAGTTTGTGAAGATAAAATTTATGTTTGTCCGCTTAACACAGCAACCCTGCTGAAGCGAAGCAGATAAGGAGAAATTTATTTTATGAGTGAAGAAATTAAAACAAATTTAGAAGAAGAGGATATGGATACAGTTGTAACCGAGGAATATTCCGCCAAGGATATTCAGGTGCTTGAAGGGCTTGAGGCGGTTAGAAAGCGTCCCGGTATGTATATCGGCTCCACAGGACCGAGAGGACTGCATCACCTTGTATATGAAATTGTGGACAACTCCATTGACGAGGCACTTGCCGGAGTATGTACACATATTGAATGTGACATTTTGCCGGGCAATATTATTCAGGTGCGCGATAACGGACGCGGTATTCCTGTTGGTATTAATGAAAAAACAGGACTTCCTGCAGTAACGGTTGTGCTTACAGTTCTTCACGCCGGCGGTAAATTCGGCGGCTCGGGCTATAAGGTATCAGGCGGCTTGCACGGTGTTGGCTCATCTGTAGTTAATGCCCTTTCCGAATGGCTGGAGGTTGAGGTAACACAAAACGGACATATTTACAGCCAAAAGTTTGAAAGAGGTGTTCCTGTAAACGATTTACATATTATCGGTGACGCCGACGGCCACGGAACACTTATCAGATTTAAGGCTGATGAGGAAATCTTTCAGGAAACCACAACCTATGATTATGAAATTCTTGCAAGACGTCTAAGGGAGCAGGCATTTCTTAACGCAGGTCTGTCAATTACACTGACTGATAAAAGAGGCGACGAGGACAGCGGAGAGGAATTTTGCTACGAGGGCGGTATACGCTCATTTGTTGAATATATCAACACCAGCAGAGGACTTAATCCTATACAGGAGGAGGTCATTCACCTTTCAACCACTAAGGGTGACAGAAGTGCAGAGGTTGCCCTTTGCTATACAGACTCATATAATGAAACTCTTTTATCCTTTGCAAACAATATTAACACCATTGACGGCGGTACTCACGAAACAGGCTTTAAAACTGCATTAACAAGAGTATTTAACGATTACGGAAAAAAATTCGGTATTCTTAAGGACAGTGATAAAAAATTCAGCGGCGAGGATGTGCGTGAAGGCATAACCGCAGTTATTTCGGTTAAGCTGACCGAGGCTCAGTTTGAGGGACAAACAAAGGGCAAGCTGGGAAATACCGATATTACAGGACTTGTGTCCTCCATGCTTTATGACAAGCTGATGACCTATTTTGAGGAAAATCCTGCAGTGGCAAAGGTGCTTATCAACAAATCACTTGACGCGTCACGTGCAAGAGAGGCCGCAAGAAAGGCAAGGGAAAATGCCAGAAGAAAATCTCCCCTTGAAAGCAATTCTCTTCCCGGAAAGCTTGCCGACTGCACCAGCAAGGACCCGTCAAAATGCGAGCTCTATATAGTAGAGGGTGATTCTGCAGGGGGCTCCGCTAAGGAAGGCAGAGACAGAGAACATATGGCAATCCTCCCTCTTTGGGGTAAAATGCTTAATGTTGAAAAAGCAAGAGTGGACAAGGTATACTCCAACGAAAAGCTGCTGCCGGTGGTAATGGCACTTGGCACAGGCATCGGTGATGATTTTGATGTTTCAAAGCTAAGATACCACAAAATAATCATTATGGCAGATGCCGATGTGGACGGCGCCCATATCCGCACACTGCTTTTAACCTTCTTCTTCCGCTATATGCCACAGCTTATAGAGGACGGCTATGTATATTTGGCTCAGCCACCCTTGTTTAAGGTATCAAAGGGCAAAAAGAGCGCATATTGCTTTGCCGACGAGGAAAGAGATGAAAAAATAAGAGAATTCGGCGGT
>CAMBQD010000160.1 GCA_945869905.1 uncultured Clostridia bacterium
GCAGGCGCAGGCAAATCAACCATTGCCAAGGCGGCGGCTAAAAGGCTTGGCTATATCTATGTTGACACAGGAGCACTTTACCGTACTATTGCCCTTGCCGCAGTACGTGCAGGCGTAATTGACGACAGTGAAAAAACAGTTGAGCTTTTGCAGGACACGGATGTTAGGCTGGGCTTTTCCAAAGACGGTACACAGTGTGTGTATCTTAACGGAGAGGATGTATCCTCTCTTATCCGCACGCCTGAAATTTCAATGGGTGCGTCAAAGGTTTCCGCTATTCCCAAGGTGCGTGAATTTCTTCTCGATTTGCAGAGGAATATTGCAAAGGAGAATAACGTAATTATGGACGGCAGGGATATTGCCACAGTGGTTTTGCCAAATGCCAAGCCAAAGATTTTTCTTTTTGCCTCACCGGAATGCAGGGCTGAAAGAAGATATAAGGAGCTCATCGAAAAGGGTGAGGATGTCAAGTACGAGGATGTTTTGGCAGATGTTAATCAGCGTGACTATCAGGACTCCCACCGTGATATTGCACCCCTTAAGCCCACTGACGAATCGGTTATGACGGATACCTCCGCCCTTAACCTTGAGGAGTCAGTTGAGCTTGTGATAAAAACAATCAAGGAGAATATACAGTGAAAGAATTTGACTATTCCCAAATAAAGCATTATAAGCTTTATAATGTTATTAAAACAATTTTCAGGCCTATTGTTAAGCTTGTATATAAAATGGAATTTAAGGGACTTGAAAATGTCCCTGCCGATAATACAAATTACATAGTTGCCATTAATCATACCTGTGCTTTGGATCCTGTATTTGTCGCCTGTCCAAAGAAGGTTCCGCCCCTTCATTTTATGGCAAAGGCGGAGCTTTTTAAAAATCCCATTGCGGCATGGTTTATTACACATATGTACGGCTTTCCCGTAAGGAGAGGAAAGGGCGATACCTCTGCCATTGATTACGGCATTAAAATTATTAAGGAAGGTCACGTTATGGCAATCTGCCCTGAGGGTAAGCGTATTAAGGACAAGGACGGCGTTCCCCAAAAGGCAAAGGCAGGTGTGGCAGTCATTGCAAAGGCTACAGGTGCTGATGTTCTTCCTGTGGCAATCTGCTGTGACGGAAAAATCAAGGCAGGGAAAAAGGTTGTTGTGTCCTACGGAAAAATTATCAAGAATTCCGATATGGGACTTGATAAGGAAGACGTTGGCACCCACGACATTAAAAATGCCGCCAATATGGTAATGGATAATATTGTTGAGCTTTGGGAGGCTGAAAGGCACATTGGTTAAATTAGCAAAAACCGCAGGCTTCTGCTTTGGCGTTGACAGGGCGGTAAACCTGGTTTATGATTTGGTTAATAAGGGTGAAAGGGTATGTACTCTCGGTCCTATTATTCACAACAGTCAGCTTGTGGAGGATTTGGAAGGTAAGGGTGTAAAAATAATTGATGATATATCTCAGTGCCCTGAGGGATATACGGTTGTAATCAGAACTCACGGCGTTGAAAAGCAGGTTATTGACAATGCACAGCTCAATAATGTTGATTTTATAAACGCCACCTGTCCCTTTGTGCTTAAAATTCACAGAATTGTGTCAGAGCAGCCGGAGGGTACCGTTACACTGATTGCCGGAGACGCAAATCACCCTGAGGTTCTGGGCATCCGCTCCTACTGTAAGGGTGAAAGCTATGTGTTTAAAAATCAGCAGGAGCTGGAAAATATACTTGCCGCACAGAATTTAAGTGAAAAAAATTCACTTATTTGCGTAGCACAAACCACTTTCTCATTAAAAGAATGGAAAAAATGCGAGAAAATTCTAAAAAAACTATATACAAATTGCAGAATTTATAGTACAATATGTAATGCTACGGCCGACAGACAGGAGGAGGCTGCCAAGCTTTCACAGCAGGCAGACGCTATGATTGTCATCGGTGGCAGACATTCATCAAATACATGTAAGCTTAGGGATGTGTGCAAGGCAAATGCCGCTACCTTTCTTATTGAAACGGCGGACGAGCTTAAGTCCATTGACCTTTCGCCTTACAAGGTAATTGGTGTTACAGCCGGGGCCTCGACACCCTCGGTTATTATTAAGGAGGTACTAAAAACCATGTCCGAAGAAATTATTGAAAAGGAAGTTGAAACAACTTCAGCCGTAACTGAAGAAGTTGTGGAGACAGCAGAGACCGCTGATAAAGCCGATAAGGCTGCTGTCAAAGCATCTGCTGATGGTGAGGCAACCTTCGAAGAAATGCTTGAAGAATCATTCAGAGAAGACGAAAACAGCAAGGTAGTAAAGGGTACTGTTGTTAACATCACACCGACAGAGGTGTTTGTTGACGTTGAGGGCAGAAAGCAGACAGGCGTTATTGCATTTGACGACCTTTCATCTGAGCCAATCAGCAAGCCTGAGGATGCAGTCAGCATCGGTGAAACTCTTGACCTTGTAATTATGAAGACTGATGACAGCGAAGGTGTACTCAAGCTTTCTAAGAAGCTTGTGGACCAGTTCAAGGGCTGGGAAAAAATTGTTGCTGCCAAGGAGTCAGAGGAAGTATTAGAGGGTAACGTCGTTTCTGTTGTTAAGGGTGGCGTTATCGTAGTAGCAAAGGGCAGCCGCGTATTTGTTCCTGCATCTCTTACAGGTGTTCCTCGCGGTCAGGAGCTTGATGTCCTTAAGGGCACAACTGTTCGTTTTAAGGTTATCGATGTTAATACGAGCAGAAGACGTGCCGTTGGTTCAATTAAGGTTGTTGCCAATGAGGAAAAGAAGGCTCAGCAGGAGGCTCTGTGGGCTACACTTGAAGAAGGCCAGAAGCTTACCGGTACTGTTAAGTCACTTACCAGCTACGGTGCTTTTGTTGACATCGGCGGTATGGACGGTATGATTCATATCAGCGAGCTTTCATGGAGCAGAATTAAGCATCCGTCAGAGGTTGTTAATGTTGGCGATGTTGTTGAAGTAACAATCAAAAAGCTTGACGACGAGAACAAGAAAATTTCTCTCGGCTTTAAGAAGATTGAGGACAACCCATGGGAAATCCTTAAGAGAGATTATCCTGTAGGTACTGACTGCAAGGCTAAAATTGTCAGCATTGCTTCCTTCGGTGCATTTGCAAACATTATTCCCGGTATTGACGGTCTTATCCATATCAGCCAGATTTCCTGGGAAAGAATTAAGACACCTGCCGATGTTCTTAACGTAGGCGATGAGGTTGATGTCAGAATTATTGATATCGACTTTGACAAGAAGAGAGTTTCTCTTTCAATGAAGGAGCGTATCGAAAAGCCTGAGGATACAATTGAGATTTTATCCGAGGAAGAGGACGCTGAATAACAGTAGCTACATCATAATATTAAGA